>JAISCK010000174.1 GCA_031265635.1 Spirochaetaceae bacterium | reverse complement strand
AAGGCACAGGGTCCGGCGCCGCGTAAGGGGCGCGTAAACCGGCAAGCAAGCCGCGGATTCCTGTGGGGGTCCGCGGCTTTTTTTATGAGCGCTGTCCGGGAACGGCAGTCTGAAGGAGTGTTTATGGACAAACTGAGGATATTGATTCCCAAGGGAAGGATCTACGATAACGTGTCCGCTCTTTTTGCCGGGGCGGGGATTCCCATAAGCCTTGCCGACCGTACTTACAGGCCCCGTCTGGGCGCGCCCTGGCTTGACGCGAAAATCATGAAGCCCCAGAATGTGGGCGAGCTTCTTGAGCTGGGGAGCCATGACGCGGGTTTTACCGGGCTTGACTGGATCAGGGAATCCGGTTCCGATGTGGAAGAGGTCATGGACCTGGGCTTTGACAGGGTGCGCATAGTCGCCGCGGTTCCGTCCGGCGTAAGCGACGAAGAGCTTGCCAGGCGCGTGCTGGTAGTGGCTACCGAATATGTAAACCTGGCCGGGGCCTGGCTTAGAGGCGCGGGCTACCGCTGCCGTATTGTGCGTACCTACGGGGCCACGGAGGTTTTTCCGCCTGATGACGCGGACATGATCATTGACAATACTTCTTCGGGCCAGACCCTCAAGGATAACGGGCTCCGTATTCTTGACACCATACTCGAATCTTCAACCCGCTTTGTCGCTTCCAGGGCAGCCCTTGCGGACAGCGGAAAGAGGGGCCGTATAGAAGAGCTTGCCATGCTTTTTAAGGCGGTCCTTGACGGCAGGGACAAGGTGATGCTTGAGATGAATGTTTCCAAAGAACGCTTTGATTCTCTCATCGCCGCTCTTCCGGCCATGAGAAGCCCCACTGTGGCGCCTCTCCACGGCGGCGGGGGCTTCGCGGTAAAAATAGCCGTGTCAAAAAACGAGGTTCCTGTTTTGATTCCCAAATTGAAGAAGCTCGGCGCTTCGGATATTGTGGAGTATGAATTACGGAAGGTGGTGCCATGAGAAAAGCGGAAATCAGGCGGAGTACCAAAGAAACCGATGTCGCGATAAGCCTTGATCTTGACGGAAGGGGGGAAGCCTCACTCGATCTTCCCATAGGCTTTATGGTCCACATGCTCAACACCTTCGCGAAGCACGGACTCTTTGACCTTACCGTGCGCGCGTCAGGGGATCTTGAGGTGGACCAGCATCATCTTGTTGAAGATACGGGCATAGTGCTCGGCCAGTGTTTTGCCAAAGCCCTGGGAGAAAAGCGGGGCATACGGCGGACAGGGAGCTGCCTTTACCCCATGGACGAAACCCTTGCCCGCGCTGCCGTGGACCTGTCGGGGCGGCCTTTTCTGTTTTTTGAGGCCGCCCTTGGGGGAGCGCCCCTGGTATTCAGAAGCCCCGGCGGAACGGAAGGGGCTTTTCAGACAGACATAATTGAAGATTTTTGGCAGGGCTTTGCCATGAACGCCTCCTGCGCCCTGCACCTTGATATACTCAGGGGGCGGAGCGATCACCATAAAATAGAGGCCCTGTTTAAGGCCGCGGCCAGGGCGCTCCGGGACGCCTGCGAAATTGACAGCCGCGCCGCTGATCTAGTTCCGTCGGCCAAGGGGGTTATAGCGTGACAGGCGTTATTGACAATGGCGCGGGAAACCTCGGCTCGGTGATGAACGCCCTGGACAGGCTTTCCATTCCCTCACGCTTTGTCCGGGGGCCTGAGGAACTCAATCCCGCTTCGACACCGTTCCGGGGCGTCATTTTTCCCGGCGACGGGCATTTTGCCACCGCCATGGAAGCCCTTGACCGTTCAGGCTATGCCGAAGCGATCAGGGAATGGATCAGGGCCGAGAGGCCCTTTCTCGGCATCTGCATAGGGCTCCAGCTTCTTTTTGAAAAATCCGAAGAGGCCGGAGACGAAACAGAAAGAAAGGGCCTTGCCCTTATCCGCGGTGAAGTAAAAAAATTCCCCTGCCGCAAGGTTCCTCAAATAGGCTGGAACCAGACCAGGGCCAAAAAAAATTCCCGCCTCTTTGCGGGCCTCCCGGATGAAACGTTTTTTTATTATATTCATTCATATTACGCGGCGCCCTTTGACGCCTCGGACATCGCTGCCGAGACAGACTATTGCCTCAGCTATTGTTCCGCCGTGGAACGGGGCGCGCTCGCGGCGGTTCAGTTTCATCCTGAAAAATCCGGGGCGGCGGGGCTGAAACTTCTGGAGAACTGGCATGCAGGCTAAACGGATAATTCCCTGCCTTGATGTTGACGACGGCAGGGTGGTCAAGGGCGTCAAGTTTAAGGAACTTAAAGACGCCGGCGATCCTGTGGAACTTGCCCGGCGCTACAATGAGCAGGGCGCGGACGAGCTTACTTTTCTCGATATAGGCGCTTCCTACAAGAGCAGGGCGATGCTTCTGGACGTGGTGCGCAGGGTGGCGAAGGAAGTGTTTATACCGCTCTGCGTGGGCGGCGGCGTGCGCACTGTTGACGATATGCGGGAGGCGATGAACGCCGGGGCCGACAAGGTGTCGGTGTGTACGTCGGCGCTGAATAAGCCGCCGCTGCTTTCCGAAATGGCCAGGGCCTACGGAAGCCAGTGCGTGGTTCTTTCGATAGACGCCAAGCGCGCGGGGCAGGACGAGAACGGCAGGCCGCTCTGGCGCGCCTTTGCCAGGGGCGGCAGGGAAGACACCGGAAGGGACGCCCTGGCCTGGGCGGTCGAGGCTGTTGAGCGGGGCGCCGGGGAAATACTGCTCAATTCGATAGACTCGGACGGAACCGGAGGAGGCTACGACAGGGAACTCACCAGGGCTGTCCTGGCCGCTGTTCCTGTTCCGGTCATCGCCTCAGGCGGCGCGGGGTCCCTCGAACAGATAGCCTTTATACTTGAGGGAGACGAAGGCGCCGACGCCGCCCTGGTGGCTTCAATGCTGCATTTTGGGCGGACTTCAATAAAGGAAATAAAACAACATCTTGAATCAAGAGGCGTTGTTGTACGATGGGAGGAAACAGCATGGTGATAGCGTCGATAGACATTCAGGGCGGCAAGGTTGTCCAGCTTAAACAGGGAACCGAACTCATGCTCCAGCGGGACAATCCTGAGGAACTTATACGGGAATTTGACCGTTATGGGGAAGTGGCGGTCATTGATATTGACGCCGCCCTGGGAACGGGGAACAACGAAGCGCTGATAAAGCCCCTGTTCCGCCTTGCCCAGTGCAGGGCCGGAGGCGGCATACGGAGTGTTGAAAAGGCACGGGAGCTTGTGAGCCTGGGCGCGGAGAAAATCATCACCGGTTCGGCGCTGTTCAGGGACAGGGCGAAAAAAGGCGAAGGCAGCAGGGGGGGCGAATTTGCCCCGCAGTTTGAATGGCTTAAAGGTCTTGCCGCCGCTATAGGCCGCGAGCGGATTATCGCGGCCATTGACGCCAGGAACGGCGAGATTACCGTTGACGGCTGGAAAACGCCTACCGCGCTTCCCCTTGTTGAAACCGCAAGGGTCCTTGAGCCCTATGTGTCAGAATTCCTTTTTACCTGTGTTGAACGGGAAGGAACCATGACCGGCATTGACCTTGACCGCGTGCGGGAACTCCGGGCGGCGCTGTCCGTGAGGCTTACGGTTGCCGGAGGCGTTTCTACCCTGGAAGAAATCAGCGCCCTGGCGAAACTCGGCTGCGATGTGCAGATAGGCATGGCCCTTTATACCGGAAAGATACGGCTCCCGGACGCCTTTGCCGTTTCCCTTAACTGGGAGAAAGCGTCCTGTGCGCCGGGTGCGCCTAACGCTGATAGTGCGGCTAACGCGGCAGCGGGAGACGCCGCGCGGGAACCTTCCGCGCAATACCCGGCGCTGCTGCCGGTAATAGCCCAGGCAACAGACGGCCAGGTTCTCATGACCGGCTTTGCCGGCAGGGAAGCCGTTGCCGAAACGTTCCTGCGGGGCAATCTCTGTTTTCACAGCCGCACACGAAACAAACTCTGGATGAAGGGCGAAACTTCGGGCAATACCCTTGAGCTGCTGCGGCTCAGGGCCGACTGCGACCGGGACGCCCTGCTTGCCACCGTGTCGCCTCATGGCCCGGTCTGCCACACCGGGGCGTACAGTTGTTTTGAGACAGGCCGCGCCTATACCGGAGAGCTGCTCCAGTCCAT
>JAISCK010000122.1 GCA_031265635.1 Spirochaetaceae bacterium | reverse complement strand
GGGGCTCTCGTCCAGAGGGCTTACGGCAAAAGAATTTTTCGGGAAGGCGATTACTTCCTTAATCGAGGTTTCCCCGGCCATGATCATCACGAGCCGGTCAAGGCCGGGGGCGATGCCGCCGTGAGGGGGCGCCCCGTATTTAAAGGCCTCGGTGAGGAAGCCGAACTTTGCCTCGGCCTCCGCCGGATCGAAGCCGGCGATTTTGAAGATCCGTTTTTGCAGTTCCGGATCGTGGATACGGATGGAACCCGAGGCCAGTTCAAAGCCGTTCAGCACCAGATCGTAGAGATCCCCCCTCACCGCGCCGGGGTCGCTTTCCAGGGTGGCGTGGTATTGTTCCTGGGGATAGGAAAACATGTGGTGGGCGGCTTCCCAGCGCTTCTCGTCTTCGTTGAATTCAAAGAGAGGGAAGTCCACAATCCAGACAAATTCAAAGCGCCCGGGATCGCAGCACCCCAGATCCCGGCCCAGCTTCGAGCGCACCGCCCCGAGGGCCGTGTTGGCAACCTTCCGTTTGGCGTCGGCCACGATGAGGATGAGATCCCCCGGCCCGGCCTCCAGGCGTGCGATAATATCCCCGGCCTGGGAGGCAAAGAATTTGGAAACCCCTCCTTCCAGGGCCGGGGCGCTTCCCTGGCCGACCTTCATCCAGGCCAGGCCTTTGGCCTTGTAGATCTTCGCCTGGGCTTCAAGCTCCTCAACCTGCTTACGGGAATAGGAAAGAGCCTCGCCGTTTTTCCCCTTGCCGGGAACCACCAGGGCCTTGACCCCGCCCCCCGCGGCAAGGGCGTCTTTACAGGCCTGGAATTCACTTTTTTCCGCCCAGGGGCCAAAGTCCCGCAGGGGCATGTCAAAACGGAGATCCGGCTTGTCCGTGCCGTAGCGCTCCATGGCCTCATCGTAACTGAGGCGTTTAAAACCGGCGGGCAGATCCTTGTCCAGGGTTTTTTTGAATACATAGCCCATGAGCCCTTCGCAGAGGGCCAGCACGTCGTCCCGGCCCACAAAAGACATTTCAATATCAATCTGGGTGAATTCGGGCTGCCTGTCCCCCCTGGCGTCTTCGTCGCGGTAACAGCGGGCAATCTGGAAATATTTGTCAAATCCCGCGACCATGAGGATCTGCTTGTAGAGCTGGGGAGACTGGGGCAGGGCGTAAAATTTGCCGGGGTACAGCCGGGAGGGCACCAGATAGTCCCGCGCCCCTTCGGGCGTGGACCGTATAAAAGTCGGGGTTTCGATTTCGTAGAACCCCTGGCCTGTCATATACTCCCGCACCGCGTAGCTGACCTCGCTGCGCAGGCGCAGGCGCCGCTGCATGGCCTGGGAGCGTAAATCCAGATAGCGGTATTTGAGGCGCAGTTCCTCCCTGGGCCCGGCCTCGGCGTCAACCTGAAACGGCAGGGTCTCCGCGCGGCTGAGAACCGCTATTTTTTCCGCCGCCACCTCGATTTCGCCGGTGGGCATTTCGGGGTTTATCATGGCGTCCGGCCGGGGCCGTACCGTGCCTTCTACGGCCAGGCAGTATTCGTTGTGCAGATCCGAAGCAAGGGCCGTCAGTTCCGCTGGGGCGCCGGTATCCACCACCACCTGGGTAATCCCGTAACGATCCCTCAGGTTGATAAAAGAAATCCCCCCGTGATCCCGCTTTCTGTGAACCCAGCCGTTGAGGGTGATCCTCCTGCCCGTATCCTCTTTCCGCAGGGCCCCGCAGGTAACGGTACGCTTCATTGTTTCCATAAGATGATGATACCCGCTTGTAAAGGGCCTGGCAAGACCGGAAATTTAACCACAGCGAACCTTGCCAGAGAGGGCGGGAGGGGCGGAGGGTTTTAGTGCCGGGCACCCCCCCTGCGCTGCCTTTTGGGAGAATAGCCGTTTTGTAACCGATGAGCTTGAGGCGGATTTGATGATTTACTATAATACGCTAATAGGGGGACAAAATAGGTAATATGGTTTTGAAAGAGAGAGAATCGGCATATACCAGGAGTGCGGTATTAACCCCAACCTTTCAAATTATATCGCAGTATTCTAAAATTCCGGTTGAACGGATGGAGTTTGACGATTTTGTTTTGGTATTTAACGTCCCGTATAAAATCAATGTAAGGCACGAGGACGGATATTTCGTTCACGAAGACCAGCAGCTTGATATGACTTGCTGGGGCAAAACACTCGAAGAATTGTTTGACGCGGTATTTGAGGAATTCCATTTTTTATGGAAAGACATCGCATTGGAAGAGGACGGGAAACTGGACGGGTCGGCGCAAAAGCTCAAGCAAATACTTTTAATTATTGCGAAGGAAGAAAAAACAAGGTGACGCTTAAAACAAAAGATATAAAATCCAACCTTTGCAAGAAAGGTTTTGCGGAGGGTTTAGAGGCATACATGACCCAGGTAACTATCCCCCTGCCGGACAATATCCTGACTTCCCTCAACACGGAGGCGGAGGAACTAGCCTTTTCCATGCGTAAGGAATTCGCGTTGAAATCCTTCCGCGAAGGAAAGCTCACCCTCGCCCAGGAGGCGGCTTTTTGCGGCATGAACATATACGACTTCATTTCAACCCTCTCCCGGGCGGGTATCCCGGTCATTGACTATTCCATAGAAGAAGTAGACCGGGAACTGGCGATGCTGAATGGTAATTGTTAGCGACTCATCTCCCATTATCGCCCTGGCGGCCTGTGATAAACTCAGCCTGCTTGACAGGCTGTTCGGTCAAGTCTGCATTCCCCAGGCGGTCTTTGATGAACTGGCTGTCCCGAACAAACCCCATGTACCTATGATTACCGCATGGGCGAAGGGCCGGGTAGTAAGCGTAAAGAACCGCGCCGCCGCAAGGGCCTTGGCCCTGAATCTTGACCCCGGTGAATCAGAGGCGCTGTCCCTCTATTGGGAGATTGCCGCCGATTACTTGCTTATAGATGAAAAGAAGGGCCGGACTATAGCCGCCAGAAACGGCGTCAGAACCGTAGGTACTGTCGGTATTCTTCTATGGGCCAAGCAAAGGGGCTTCCTTGCCGAGGTTAAGCCGTCTCTTGATATACTTATGAATACCGGCTTTCGCGTTTCGGATGTTCTCTACCGGCAGATACTGGAAAGAGCCGGGGAATAGCTTGTATTATCATCAAGGTCTTCTGTTACCAAAATTGTTACTAAAACCCTTGCCCTTCCCGGTTCGTTTCAGTACATTGTTATTCGCTGGCGTTCTATTTATCTCATTGTGGGATAAAGAATTAGATCGCATTGGCACATTCCGGTACACCCCGGTTCGCAGTCCTTGTTTTGGCTGTTAACCACTGGGTCCGTGGTTCGAACCCGCGCGGGGGAGTAAAGGTAGCCCGTCTCAGGACGGGCTATTTCTTTATATAGCAAGGAATGAGCATATAAAAACAAGGCATGACAGGAAGATGTATGTGTTACAGAAAGGTCAACAACGCCTTTGTCAGCAACAGCGCTCTTTTATCCCACCGGAAAATTCAGGGGAGATAAGGAAAAAGAGTTCCCTTCTTTTTCCATCTGGTTAACAAGCGCGGCCATGTCCCGAGGAAGGGGCGCGGCGAGGGTGAGCGGCCCGGCAAGCCCGGCGCGTTCCGGCAGGACCAGTTCTGCCGCGTGAAGGCCCAGCCGGGCAAGAAGGGGCTTTTCGTCAAAAGGATCTCCCCGCCAGTTTCTTTTAAAGGACGAAAGGAACAGTGGCTTCCTGTTTCCGTAAAGAGGATCGCAGACGACGGAATGTCCCAGCGCGGCAAGGTGCACCCGGATCTGGTGCGTTCTGCCTGTTTCGGGCAAGGCCTCGACGATGCTGTAATTTCCGGCGGAAAGGACAAGGCGGAAACGGGTAAGTGATTTTTTGCCGCGGTACTTGTCTATGATGGTCAAATGCTGCTTGTTTCCGTCGGGAACAAGGGGAAGATCGCAGTCCGTTTCCTTCCACGCGGGCCGTCCGTTAACCGCGGCTATGTACCGTTTCCTTACAAGTCTGTCCTCAAATGCCCGCGACAAAAAGGCGTGGGTTTCGGCGTCCTTTGCGAATACCACCAGCCCCGATGTGCCGCGGTCTATGCGGTGAACGGTAAAGAGGCGCGTTCCAAGGAATGACGCGGCCAGCTTGTCCAGCCGTCCGCCCGTTTCGTCCCAGCGGTCAGGTCCCACCGCAATGCCCGGCGCCTTGTTGAAAACGGCGATGCGTTCATCTTCATATATAATGGTAAAAGGGGGTTTCTGTTTCATATTCGCAGACGGCGCTTCATCAAAAAATACGCTGGAGTTGTTCAATAACTAAAGTTATTGAACAACATCCGCTACTTGAAAAGCCTCCGGGGTATGGACGAAATCGTTCCTCCCTGCAGCGTGGAGACATCATTGGTAATGATCATCGCGGTGCCGTCATGGGTGCGTATGTCCCGTATGATCTCCTCCTTGCCTTTCCGGTTGGCAAAAATCATCAACACCGTCTTCTCGGAATCCCGTCCCTTCGCCTCCATGGAGGTAACGGCGTAGCCCCGTGAACGGATCAGGGTGATCATGTCTTCGGCATTTTCCTTTGAGACGATGGTCTGTATAAGGACCTTGCCCATCCCGATGTAATTTTCGATTCTGGAACCGGAATAAATGCCCAGCGAAAATCCTATGCTGTATACGATTCCCTTGATGGGGGCGTCGCTTATTCCCATGATTACCCTCGAGGCGACAAAGGTCCAGAGGATGATTTCAAAGAAGGAAAGGATGGTCCCTTCCCGGCGGTATCCCTTGTTGATAAGGATGGTCCGCAGCGTCCCCAGGGAAACTTCGATAATCTTGGAAACAAGAATAAGGACCAGTTCCACAGGAGGGGCGGCGGTTAAAAAGGCCTTTATATATTCGGGCATGTTATAATCCTTACGTAAAAACCGGACTGGTTTAGTAACCCGGTTAGTGAATAACTCTACTATAATCCCTGTAGTCTCCGAAGGCAAGCGGGCTGAAATCTGTTCAACAAAAAAACAGATTTTGTCATTTTACTTGACTCTTTGAAAAATTCCGGTAACTATGGAATTCGAGGCTGTTCCAAAACTTCAGTTTTTGGAACAAGCTCATTCATAAAAAAGGAGGGTTCATGGATACATCGGCACGAACGGTTGTTGAACTGCTCCGCAGCGCGGCGCGGGAGTACGGCGAAAGGCCCTATCTTGGGGGAAAAACCGGGAATGAATGGATACGGTACAGCTACAGGGATACGGACATGCTTTCGGATGCTTTTGCCCTTTCCCTCATTTCCCTTGGCCTTAAGCGGAACGAGAACGTTGCCATTCTGTCGGAAGGCCGGCCTTCCTGGGTCATTGCCGAATTCGGCGTCCTCAAGGCCGGCTGTGTGTCGGTTCCCCTGTCGACAAAGCTGCAGGGGGAAGAGATTATCTTCAGGCTGGATCATTCCGAATCGCGGGTCCTCCTTATTTCCGAAAACAACTTCCAGAAGGGCGCGGAAATTCTGGGCAAGGTAAAGAGGCGTCCCTTCCTTATCTGTCTTTCACCCAAAAATTCCCATACCGGAGAATTGTGCGGCACATATTCCCTTGTTCCGGGAAAGGATATTTTCTATTATGATGAACTTGCCGCAAAGGGCAGGGAATTCCTTTCGGCCTCAGGCGGCGAAGGCCCCTTTC
Source organism: Spirochaetaceae bacterium (assembly GCA_031265635.1). Taxonomy (GTDB): domain Bacteria; phylum Spirochaetota; class Spirochaetia; order Treponematales; family Breznakiellaceae; genus JAIRTD01. The sequence continues at coordinate 235 of JAISCK010000122.1, read as the reverse complement.
TCCGGGGGAAGCTCGAAGAAATAAACGGCTCCCTTGGGCCGGATGATACGGTCACCATATCGTACACGTCGGGCACAACGGGAAATCCCAAGGGGATCATGCTGAGCCACCGGAATTACCTCCATAACGCCGGAAACGCCGCCGAGGTGGTAAAGGTGGGGCGGGGCTGGAAAAACCTGATCATGCTGCCCCTGGACCATTCCTTCGCCCATACCGTGGGGCTTTACATCTTCAT
>JAISCK010000019.1 GCA_031265635.1 Spirochaetaceae bacterium | reverse complement strand
GCGCCTGTACTGGCGGTTTTTTTTATCTGCGCCGGCTGCGCGAGTTCGGCTGCCGGCGACATGAACCGCGAGCCTGTGGCCCTGGTCGCCCTGCGTTCCAACAACGATATTCACTGGGCTGACGAGGAAAAATCCGTACAGCAAAACGGCGGTTTTCTCACCGACGCGCTGGGCCTTTTCAACAAAGCCGAAGGCGCGGAGTACGCGACTTTTGCTGAAAATTTTATCGGCGAGGCCGAGGCCATTGTGTTCCGGGTCATGAACCGGGAAGGCATAACCTGTATTGACCGGGACCGGGTTCTTTCCGCCGCCGCGTATCAAGCTGCCCGTGTTGACAACCGGGCCGCCCGGCGGGGCTTTGTTACGCCTCCGGGCTACCGTTATGTATCGGCCAGGGACAGGGAATTCGCCCCGGCCCTGATGGCGGGTACCGGCGCGGTAAGTCTCATGGCCCTGGAATTCAACTTTACCAAAGATATGGCCTCAGGTATTGGAAAGAGCGGAAAAATGCGGGCCGTTGTTTCCATGTCCCTTACCTTAAGCGACGCGGCAAGCGGCAGGGTCTGGTATTCAAAAACCCTTTCCGCGCGCAGCAGTGAAACCATCGCCGTTACCTCAGGCGGCTACAACGGCGAAGAACTGTTCGGCCTGCTGCGAAGCACCATAGAGGAACTTTCAGGGGAATTTGTCTCCCGGCTGCGGGGAGAGGCGGTGCAAAAAAAACAGACAAGGGGCGCGTTTGACCTGAACAGCCTTTTGAACATTTCCGTAGGCGAATAATACCCGGATGGAACTTTTCCGTTCCTGTATGCTCTGTCCCCGCCGCTGCGGCGCAAGGCGGCTGGAAGGAAAGCGGGGTTTCTGCGGCGAAACAGCGGAACTCCGCGTCGCGTCGGCTTCAATACACCGGGGCGAAGAGCCTCCCCTTACCGGCAAGGGCGGTTCCGGCGCTGTCTTTGTTTCAGGCTGCACCCTGGGCTGCGTTTTCTGCCAGAATTACCAGATTTCCCGGAAAGGCATGGGCAGGGCCGTCTCCCGGGATGAACTTGTCAGGATTTTCTTCGCCCTTAAAGAAAAGGGGGCGGTAAACATCAATCTTGTTACCGGGAGCCATGCTGTTCCGGCGCTGCGGGACGGCCTGGCCGCCGCCCGGCGCGCGGGTCTTGAGCTTCCCGTGCTCTGGAATTCATCCGCCTACGAAACTCCCGAAGCCCTCCTGCTTCTCCGCGACACGGTGGATGTCTGGCTCCCCGATCTCAAAACCCTGGATACGGATCTTGCCGCCCGCTTCTTCCGGACGCCCGATTACCCTGAGGCTGCCGAAAAGGCCATACGTGTCATGCTTGATCTGCAAAGCAGACCCGAATACCGGGGCGAAATCCTGCAAAAAGGGGTCATTATACGCCACCTGGTTCTTCCCGCGTACCTCGAAAACACCAGGCAGGTACTACGCTGGTTCGCGGACCACGCGCAGGGCAGGGCCCTCCTTTCGGTGATGACCCAGTATACGCCGCCCAAGGACACGGCGGCGGCAGATGCGGCCCCGGCCCCGGCGACTGAACCCGCCGCCCGTCCGCCGCCTGACCGCTTTGTGAACAAGCGGGAATACGAAACCGTTCTCAACTGGCTTGCCGAATACGGCGTCGAAGACGGTTTTTATCAGGAACTGGTACAGGATTCCGCATGGCTTCCTGATTTCAGGCGGACCAATCCCTTTTCCTCGGAACTGTCCGTCCCGGTCTGGCACTGGCGGAACGGTTTTGTATATAATTGAAAGAATGACGCCCCGTATGTTCATGCTTATAACGGCCCTCATTTTGACCGTCCGTCTGCCCGCCCAGCAGCCCTGGCCCGGTGCGGGGAGCAATCCTGGCAGCGGAGGCCGGAGTACAGGCCAGAGCGGGCAGGGGTTTTTCCCGGTCCCTCCGCCGCCTCCCCCTCCCCCGGTCAACCCTGTTTTTCCTGACCGGGGATCGGGCCGGGAAAGGCAGGGAACCGGGACCGAGCTTTCGCAGCCCCTCCCCCCGTCTTATACCGGAGAAAACCAGCAGCCCGTGGTTACGGAAAGCCTGCTGCTTGCCGCGGCCGAAGCCTATCCCGGCGGCGACCGGACCCGTTCTGTCGCGGATACAATCAGCCATATCTTCTACACCGCCTATTCGGATCAGAGCCGTTCCTTTACCGTTGTTTTTAAGAACGGCCCTTCCTATAGCTACTACCTCCGCAATCCCCGCTCGACAGTACAGATGGGGCCTGATACGCTCCGCGTTACCTACGACACCGTAATCCAGGCGGGAAACCAGATGATCAACGGCTTTTTTTTCAGCGAGGCAGGCTACACCAACGGCAAACCCTCCTCCCTTGTCGTGGTGAACAGCAGTTCAGGCGCGGCGGTGGTGGTAATGACTCTGCGGGAAGCGCAGCCGTAAAAAAAAAATCATGACAATTTCCCTACGTGGTACTATACTGCTATCAGGGGGAAATCATGGCAAAAACAATTCACGACCGTTTATGCGGCGTCGCAGTCCCGGTAGGAGCCCTGCGGGGTAAAAACAGTATTGGTGTGGGCGAATATCCCGATCTGGTTGAACTGGGTGAATTTTGCGTCAAGGCGGGGCTTTCACTGATTCAGATACTGCCGGTCAACGATACCGGCTATGACAGTTCTCCCTACAGCGCCCTGACAGCCTTTGCCCTTCATCCCCTGTATATCCGCGTTTCGGATATGTCCGGGGCCTTCGGCGCGGAAATAGAGGCGCTCAAAAAGCGCTTTGACGCCGCTGTCCGTTTTCCTTACGGAGAGCTTGTCAGGGCAAAAATGGAACTGTTCAGGAAAATCTTTGCCTCAGGCGAAAAAGAAATTGTCAAAAGCGCCGCGAAAACCGGAACCCCGGACACCCTGGGCGCGTGGATAGGGGCCAATCCCTGGGTCAGGGAATACGCCGTATTCAGGCGGCTCAAGGAATTTAACGGCGAAAAAAGCTGGAAGGAATGGAAGGAATACCGGAACATCACCCCCGAAGACATAGAGAGCCTGTGGAACGACCCGGCGCTCCGGGGGGAACATATTTTTTGGGCATGGCTCCAGAGAAACGCGGAACAACAATTCAGCCTTGCCTCGGAAAAGCTCAAGAAAATGGGCATCATACTCGAAGGGGACCTTCCCATATTGATTAACGAAGACTCCGTTGACCTCTGGGCAAAGGGCGGCTATTTTGACCCGTCCCTGTCCGCCGGCGCGCCGCCTGATATGTACAGCCCCCAGGGACAGAACTGGGGTTTTCCGGTTTATGACTGGCATGCCCTTACCCAGGACGGCTATACCTGGTGGAAACAAAGGCTCGCCCAGGCGGAAAAATTCTATCAAGCCTACCGCATAGACCATGTGCTGGGCTTCTTCCGCATCTGGGCCTCAAGCCGGGAGAACAATTCAGCCACACTGGGGCGCTATATCCCGTATATTCCCGTGAACCCCAAGGACTTTAGGGATATGGGTTTCGGCCCGGAACGGGTGCGCTGGATGAGCGAGCCCCATATTCCCACCGCCGAAATACGGGAGGCCCTGGCCGGGGTTCCTGACGCTGAGGCGGAACGGGCCTTCAGGCGGGCACTGCGGCGCATAGGCGAAGAGGCGCTCTGGCTCTTCAAACCTTCGGTTAAGGGCGAAAAAGACATCATCGCCTTCAAATTTCATCCCGCGGTACAGGACTACCTGCTTAAAGTTTGGTCCAACCGTATTTTTTATGAATACAAAACCGGCTTTTATTCCCCGGTATGGTACTTCCGGGACAGCCGCGCCTACAAGAGCCTTTCTGACGAAGAAAAGCAAAAGATTGAAACCCTGCTCGAAAAGCGCCGTGTTGATTCCGAAGCCATCTGGGAAAACCAGGGCCGCCGTCTCCTTGCCATGCTCAGCGCTTCATCGTCCATGCTGCCCTGCGCGGAAGACCTCGGCGCTGTTCCCTCCTGCGTTCCCAGGGTTCTTGCCGGGCTTAACATACTGGGGCTCAGGGTACTCAGGTGGAACCGCCTGTGGGACCAGGACGGCCAGCCCTATGTGCCCCTGTCTGACTACCCCGAACTTTCGGTTGCCACGCCCGCTGTCCACGACAGTTCCACGGTCCGGGAATGGTGGGAACGCGAGGCCGACCGCGCCCTCTTCCGCTCCTTTACCGGAAGGCCGGACCTGGGCGACACCTACACCCCCGAAACAGCAAAGGCAATACTCACCGCGCTTTCCTCAGCCGCTTCCCGTTTCAGGATATTCCAGATACAGGACCTGCTTCACCTTGAAGAAGCCTATTACGCCGAAGACTGCGCCTCCGAGCGCGTCAATGTCCCCGGCACAGCCAATGACTTTAACTGGACCTACAGGCTCCCCGTTCCCATCGCCGCGTTGTGCGGCGACAGCAATCTCACGGAGGCCATAAGGGAAGTGGCGGAGACAAGGCGGTAAGCAGCAGAAGAAGCGCTTGCCCTTTACCAGATATATTTTAATCCGTCGTCTTTATATAAATTTAGCCTTGGATCTTTACTAGCCAGGGTATATTTATTTTGTATACATTGATATATCAGCATCCTGTCAAATGGGTCTTTGTGGTTTTCTTTTAAAGGAAGGTGTAAACTATTTAAAGCCTCGACAGGATCCAGGGGAATCAATTCAAACCCCATTTTTTTACAATATTTAGGGATTTCTCTTATATCAAAAGATTCAATACTTAATTTTCCCACACGGTATTTTAACGCTATTTCCCATAATGAGACGGCGCTTATTACTATCTCGTTCATGTTATTTTCTAATTCATTTATAAGCCCCTGCGGCAATTCATTACTTTTCCCAATTGACCATAACAGCGTATGAGTATCCAACAATAATTTCATTGCATCTCCAGTAACTCTTCGGTGGTCATCTCAAAATCGTCCCTGAATTTTATTTTTATTTTTCCGTCTAAAATACCAATCTTTCGCTTGCTTGCTTTTTCTTCGGTATATGGAACAATCATGGCAACAGGTTTCTTGGTTCGGCCATATAAAATTCCAATTCTTTTTCCCTGTTTTACCTCTTCAAGGACTTTTGAAAAATGAGTCTTAACTTCTCCGACGGGCATTGCTTTCATACTAAGTACTATACCGTCATTTTGACAACTTGTCAATTATCAATAGGCTTGTTCGACAACGAGGAAACAGGCTCCCCTCTTTTCTGCTTCTTCAATCAGCGGATATTCTTCTTTTTTCTCTGTGCAGCCCTCGATTTCTGTAGTATACTAAAAGTTGCTATGAAAGAACTAAAGATACATCTGGGCGTTCTTGAAGGCCCTGGGAGGTCTTTCCCGGCGGCGCGGCGCAAGGCGCTGATGGAATTTCATATTCTCAATGAGGTACGGGAAACATGCGGTCTTGAGGCCGCGCTCTTTTCCCTCAGGGGCAATGTGGTCCTGGCCGATTTCAGGACAGCCAGGGACCTGGCCGCAAAGCTGAATGCTTCCGCCGGTACGGCAGAAGGACCCCCGGAGCCAATCAGAGCGGGGCAGCTTAACGCTATGGGGCTTATAGACGAAATACTGCACTATGTGGCCGCCCTCTACAGGGAACATATTCAAAAAGACCTTTTTAGCGCGGCCCTGCTGCGGCTCGAAGCTGAACTGGGCGGAGGAGCCATTGACGCCCTGCTCAGTGCCTTTGGCGTTTCGTTTCCGCCGGGAGAAGTCTACGCAAAAAAGCGTTCCCTTGCGGACTACCTTGCGGGTTCGACAGGGGGAGAAAGCCACGCGGCCCTGGCGCTGGAAGAACTGCTGCTCCTTGCCCTGGCAAACCTTAATCCGGCTTTCGCGCCTTTCAAATTCCTCTTTAATGATACGGTCCTTGCCGAAAAAACAGTATACCCGGAGGCTGTCGAGGCGCTCAAAAATTACCTCGCGTCCCGCCCTCCCTTTGGCCCCCTGGGACAAAATCTCTGGGACCTGCTCCGCGCTCCGGCCCTTGCCTCTCCCCTTTCTCTTGCGGGCCAGCTTGATTATATGCGGAAAAACTGGGGGCTTCTTGTTGAACCCTTTATGCAGCGCATCCTTACCGGCCTTGATGTCATAAAAGAAGAAGAAAAGCCGGTTTTTTTCGGGCCCGGTCCGACCGAGGCGTACCGCTACGATGACGCTGATTTTGAATATGAGCGTTTCAGCCAGGATCAGGAATGGATGCCCCGGACCGTACTCATGGCAAAGAGTACCCTGGTCTGGCTTTTTCAGCTTTCACAAAAATACAGCAGGGACATTACCCGGCTTGACCAGATTCCCGACGAAGAGCTTGACGAACTTGCCCGCCGGGGCTTTACGGGCCTGTGGCTTATCGGCCTCTGGGAACGGAGCGGCGCGTCACGGACCATCAAGCAATGGTCCGGTAATCCCGAGGCGGCGGCAAGCGCCTACAGTCTCTATGATTACGATATTGCCCCGGAGCTTGGCGGCTGGGGAAGCCTTACCAATCTCAGGGAACGCTGCGCGAGGCGGGGCATCAGGCTTGGTTCGGATATGGTGCCCAACCATACAGGCATAGACAGCCGCTGGATTGTGGAGCATCCCGACTTTTTCCTCCAGCTTCCCTATCCGCCCTTTCCGACCTATGTGTTTACCTGCGGCAATCTTTCGGGCAGGGACGATATTACCGTTCAGATTGAAGAGCATTATTTCAGCCGCAGCGACGCGGCGGTGGTCTTTAAGCGTACCGACAACAGATCGGGCGAGGCGCGCTACATCTACCACGGCAATGACGGAACTTCCATGCCCTGGAACGACACTGCCCAGATAGATTTTCTCAATCCCGAAGCCAGGGAAGCGGTCATACAAACCATCATAGGCGTCTGCAAACAGTTTTCTATTGTACGTTTTGACGCGGCCATGACCCTGGCCAAACGCCACATACAAAGGCTCTGGTATCCTGAGCCGGGACACGGCGGCGACATCGCAAGCCGCGCCGAACACGCTATTTCGGGCGATGAGTTTAACCGGCGTATTCCCCATGAATTCTGGCGGGAAGTGGTGGACCGCTGCGCTGTCGAAGCGCCTAACACCCTGCTCCTTGCCGAAGCCTTCTGGATGATGGAAGGTTACTTTGTCCGCACTCTGGGCATGCACCGGGTCTACAATTCAGCCTTTATGAATATGTTGAAGAATGAAGAAAACGCGAAGTACCGCGAGACCATAAAAAATACCCTTGCCTTTGACCCCGAAATACTCAAGCGTTTTGTTAATTTCATGAACAACCCCGATGAGGAGACCGCCGTCGCCCAGTTTGGCAAAGGGGACAAATACTTTGGTATCTGTACGCTCCTCTCAACCATGCCGGGACTCCCCATGTTCGGCCACGGACAGATTGAAGGCTTTGAGGAAAAATACGGCATGGAATACCGCCGTTCCTACCGGGACGAAAAACCCGACGGCTTTCTTGTGGACCGCCACGAAAGGGAAATTTTTCCGCTCCTTAAAAAGCGCCGTCTTTTTTCGGGCAGCGCGGATTTTACGCTCTTTGACCTCTACGGCCACGACGGACCGGTAAACGAGAATGTCTTTGCCTACACCAACCGTTCAGGCGATGAGAGGGCCCTGGTTCTCTACAACAATGCCTACGAGAACGCGGCGGGCTGGATACAACAGAGTTCCACGGCCATACCCTTGAAAGACGGAACCTGTAAGCAGGACACGCTTTTCGAGGCCCTGCGCCTCAACGCCCGGGATGAATATTTCACCCTGCTTTATGAACAGCGTTCAAAGCTCTGGTACATACGCTCGTCAAAGGAACTCGCCTCTCAGGGCCTTTTTGTACGGCTTTCTGGCTATGAGGCGCAGGTGTATCTTGACATACGCGAAGTTGCCGACGCGCCTCCCGGCAGATCCGGCTGGTCTGATTATAAGTGGGCGCGGCTTTGCAAGGAACTCGGCGGCAAGGGTGTCGCCAACATAGACACCGCGGTTCAGGACATATTTCTCGCCGGGCTCTACGCTCCCTTCATGGATATTTTTGAACCTTCCCGCGTCGAACTCTTCCGCGCCTACTTTGCGCGTCCTGCGCGTAACGGCCCGGCGCACAGTAAAGGTCCGGCGCGCAAGGCCCTTGGCAAGGGTACTCCCGGCGAAGTCCTTGCTTCTTTCAGGGAACCAATCAGGGCCTTTGCCGCCGTGGCCCTTAAATACCTTGACGGGGCGGGGCGCTACGAGCCCGCGGAATATACCGCCCCGCTCCCGGAGCCTGAAGACGCGGCCGCTTGCTTTGAAACCTGGCTTGCCGGGCTGCTTGGCCTTGAAAGCGGGTTGAAAAAAGCGGCCCGGTCGTCTGCCGCAAGCCTGCGGGACTTTGCCCCGGCAGAAAGGCCCGAAGCCCCGCTTGTTGCCCTTGGCTACGGAACGCTCAGGCTCCTCAGCCTGATTGCCGGAAACCGGGCTGACGGAAAAGCCGGGGCGGCCCTGGCCGGGCACTGGCAACTCGACCGCAAACTTGCCGAAGCCTTTACCGCCCTCGGCATGGATAAAGCCGCGGCGCGCCGGGCCGCCGGTCTTGCCAGAGCGGTCCTGGCGAGGACCCGCAATGCCGGGGAAACAACGGCGGAAGAATACGCCCATACGCTCATGCTGGAAAACTACAACGACGATGATTTCAGGGAACTTCTCGGCGTCAACCGCTTTGACGAGGCCACCTGGTTCAGCAAGGAATGTTTTGAGGAAGCCCTTTTCTACGGCTGCCTCTTTATGCTTCCCGGCGCCGGTGATGAAACGCTGAAACGCATCGCCGGCATCAGGAAACTTTTTCTCGGCGCCGAGGAAAAGTCAGACTACAGATTTGACAGGCTGCTTGATCTTCTTGCGCCGGACAAAGAGCAATGAGTAACGCCGCCCCGGCTGTCTGATAGTCAGGGTATGGCACCTGGTCGTTATGCGCAATTACTCTCAGCATATTTGACAAAATCCTGAATATAAAGTAAAATAATTGCACTTGAAGGGTGTTATATACTAAGGAGGTGAATAAATGAAAAAGATCTTCTTTAATAAGAACATAGTAAGTATTATTTTTTTTGCGCCCGTTTTTATGCTTTTCGGGTGTACTTCGGTATACGCCTATATGTATGTTTTGGCTGAAAAGTATGACGGAAATGCGGTTCTTAAAAAAGAAGAAGATGTTAAATATATATTGGCCGAAATACTTGAAAATGCCGACCTATATACCATGCGGGCATATACGAGAACGGCTATTTCATACAAAATAAAAAAGACAAGGAGCACGACGCATAGCTTTTATGTTATTATGCGGGAAGGAGAAGGATATCAAACCCTTAGTTTTTCCGCAACAGGTAAATGGGCTACATCGGAAGGGGCATGGGCAATAAATACCGATGCCGATATAAGTTCTTATGAAGATTATTTGGGCGGGGAAAACAAATGGGCTGTGGAGGAAATAGAAACAGAGAAAGGACTATACGCGCTAAGAATAATAAGTAACATAGTGGAAAAAATAGAAAGTGATATTACCTATTATTATCGGGCCAATGTAAACGCAGAAGATAAAATAGATAATTGTAATACGGCATTACTGGAAACATTGGTGGAAAATTAAATACTTGACACAAAAATAAAAATGGGCTATTCTGAGGCTGGGAAATATATGGATGTTTTGTCGCATATTTTCAATCACTATTCCCGGTGCAATAAATTTATTAATGCCGCCATGCTCGAAACGATCAAGCAACACGATATATTTAACAAACCAGTTTCCGGGCATTATAAAAGCATAAATGATATTCTCTTTCATATTCTGGATGTTGACGTATCATGGATACATGATTTAAGGGAAATCATTCATTCTAAAATATATGAAGAAGAAATCTTCAAAACGTATGATGAAAACAGCTACGAAAATCCATATAAAAATGTAAGTGATTTTGAACGGGACAGAATGCGCCTTGATGATTTATTGATAGAATTTACCGCCGGTCTTTCCGCGCGTGAATTGGAAAAAACGATACTCTATAAAAATACCAAAACAAAAAGGGCATGGGAAGTACTGATCCATACATTCAACCATCAAACGCATCACAGAGGGCAGATCAGCCAAATATTGGATGAAAATGGAATAGCAAATGATTTTTCAAATATGATCCGTATTGAAATCTGAGGCTGCTGGTTACGGGTTGCTGCCGGCGGAACCGGCGCTTGGTTTTTTGCGCTGCTTCGGTTACACTTTGTTTATGAGACTGCCTGTCAAACGAATCACGCCTGTTATCTGCGCGCTGCTTTTTCTTTCCGCGGCGTCTGCCGGGGCCGATGAGTTTCATTTTCTCACCCAGGCCGAATTAAACCGCCTTTGGGGTCCGGGGCCGGGAATACGCAGCAGCGCGGTCTCTGCCTTTGGGAATCCGGCCTACAGCGGCATTCATGGGCCTCACTATTTGGAAAGCGAATGGATTTACGCCCTGAGCGAAGGCTCTTACAGCCCGAAATACCTGGGCGGCTTTATGAATTCCGGCAGTCTTGCCCTGGGCCTGCTGTATTCTTTCCTGCCCGATGACCGGGGCCAGCTTGACTTGAGCGCCGGGTTTGGTTTCGGAAACCGCGCCTTTTCCTTTGGTTTTGCCAACCGGAGTGTCTATAGTTCCTATGAAAGCGGCAGGGACCGCTTCTTTTCTGGCTATCAGACCGGGGTGATCGCAAGGCCGGGCCGGTTTCTTTCCCTGGGCGTGAGCGCCGGCGGAACCTATGACGGGGCCATAATCGATGCCGGAGGGGAACTGGGCATACGGCCCCTGGGAACATCTCTCATCACGCTTTCGGGAGCGTATTTCAGGACCATCCGCGACGACGCTTTCAGGAACGCCTGGTCTTTAGGGCTTACTGTTAATCCGGTTCCGGGCCTCATCATGTACGGAACATACCACGATGACAGATCCTTTTCCCTGGGCCTCTCCTTCATCATTAATGACATGGGCATAAGCGGCGGCGTCCTGACATCAGGAGACTTTTCTTCCTCCAATACCATAATCGCCGGACTTTCGAGTGTACGGAACACCGGCAGGGAATTTTTTGCGGGGGACAACGGACGCGCTTATGTCGAAATATCCCTTCACGGTTCCCTGGACGAAACATCCTCGTATCTCAGGGAACAGCCCTCCCTCCTTGATCTGCTCAGGGTCATAAGCAAAGCCGCCGGGGACAGCGAGGTAGGAGGCTTGCTGCTTCATTTTGACCAGTTCTCGGCCGGGAGGGAAGCCATCTGGGAACTCCGTTCAGCCCTTGCGGATTTCAAGGCCAGGGGCAAACATATTATCGCCATAACAGATGACGCCGGTTTTGACCTCTACTATCTCCTTTCCGCCGCCGACCGCATCGTTCTTGATCCCCAGGGTTCGATCATGATACCCGGCTATGCCATAGGCAGAAGCTATTTCAGAAATACCCTTGACAAGCTGGGAATAGGCGTAAGGGAACTCCGTTATCTGGATTATAAATCCTCCGCCGAAACCTATACGAGAAGTTCTCTTTCAGACGCGGACAGGGAACAGTACGGCGCTTATCTTGATTCTGTGTATGCCATAGCCAAAAACGCCATCATGGAAGGGCGGCGCTGGACTTCCGCGGAATTTGAAGACCGTATCGGCGAATTTCTTTATTCGGCCAGGCGGGCCAAAGAACGGGGGCTCATCGACAGCATAGGCCGCTATGAAGACGCCGACACCATTATCAGGGAATTTGAGGGGAGGTCCGTTATGCGCATGGACTTTGGGAAGCGTTATCATTATTATGACGCTCCCGATACGCGCTGGGGCGAACCTCCCCACATTGCCGTGATTTACGCGTCAGGGCAAACAGACATGGACCGGGGCATGGAAGCGCGTACCATTGCCGCCCTTATCGAAACCCTCTCAAACCGCCCGAACATTCTGGCTATAGTTCTCAGGGTGAATTCCCCCGGAGGCAGCGCCCTGGCCGCGGACCATATAGCCGAAGCGGTAAGACAGGCAAAGGAAAAAATTCCCGTCGTAGTTTCCATGGGAGCGGTGGCAGGGTCGGGAGGTTATTGGCTTTCACTGTATGGTTCAAGTATCCTTGCCTCGCCCTATACCCTCACCGGTTCCATCGGGGTCATCGGAACCTGGTTTTACGATAACGGCCTGGGAGAACTCCTTGGCTTTAATGTGGATGCCTTGCAGCAGGGCGCTCACGCCGATCTCCTGACCGGCTTTATACTTCCCCGGCGGGATCTCACCGAAGAGGAAGAGGGCCGGTACAGGTCCTATATCCTTGACCTCTATGACAACTTTGTTGAAAAAGTCGCCGAAGGCCGGGGGCTTTCCAGAAAGGATGTCGAGAAAGCCGCCCAGGGCCGTCTTTACGGCGGAGAGGACGCGGTGAGGACCGGCCTTGTTGACAGGATAGGAGGTCTTTGGGACGCCGTGCAAATGGCCAGGAATCTTGCCGGTATAGATGACCGGGAACTTATTATTGATGAATACCCCAGGGCCCGTCTTGTTGAGTCCTTTGGGGAGCGGCTGTTTTCAGTCCTGCTACCCCGGATTGAAGCGCTGTCCCAGACCGCGCCGTTAGGCGCCGCGCTTGAGGAACTCCGGTTCCGGCTTTCCCAAAACGGCGAGGTTATGCCGCTCATGCCGCTGGATATTATAGGCGTCCATGAATAGCGCCGTAATGTTTACTACCGGCGCCGTTGATTCCGCCTACATGACGCGGCTCGCCGGGTTCAGCGCCCTTGACAGTTATCTCGGCCTGAACCCCCTTCCCGTTCTCTATATTGAAACCGACGCGGACCCCGGCGCGCTTGCCCGCCGCTTTGAAACGCTCCGTTATCCCGGAGCAAGCCTTGCCGACGCGGCCCTTGATAGCGGCTCCGAAGATCAGAAAACCATTTACTTCCGCTGTGTGGAAAAAAACGCGCCTTCCCGCATGGGCGGTTTTTATCAGGACTGGACCGGCGGCCGTTTCCATGACCCCCAGGGCCTCTACCCCCTGCTCAGGGCGCTTAAAGTCATGGAACGGAACCCCCAAGGGGGAGCCCAGAAGGAAGCCCAGGGGGAAGGCCCCATACTCCCGGAAGATCTTTTCAGGCGTCTTTTTATGCAAAGGCCCACAGGCGGTCCTGCGGATAAAACGGATTTTTGGGAGCATGCTTTTTCCATGGCGCTGTTTTTTGCCCGTTATTGCCGCGCGGTTTCGGATAACGGCATTTTATGGGAACAGCGCATAACGGCGCTTATGAAAGAGGCTTCGGCTTTTCTTGAATCCCTGCCTCCTTCTCCGCCGCCTCTCGCTGAAACGCAAAGAATACTCCTCAACGCCCTGCTGCTCTCGTCCCAAAGCGGCCTGGGTTTCAGCTTTCTTAAACTGTCGGGACTGCTTGAAAAACTCTGGCCCGAGCTGGCCGGCCTTGAACGGGCAGGCCATTCCAAAGAATACCATCCCGAAGGAAACGCCTGGGAGCATACGCTGGAAACATTCCGCTACCGGAAAACAGAAGATCTCATCCTCTCTCTGGGACTCTTGCTGCACGATTCCGGCAAGCCCCTCTCCGCGTCATCGGGAAGCCGCCGCTTTGACGGCCACGCCGAATTGGGAGCGCTTCTTTCCGCGAAATTTCTTTCCCGCCTTGACTACGACAGCCGGACCATAGACAGCGTTTTTTTTCTGGTAAAGAACCACATGCTCCCCGCGGCGCTGCCCCGTCTGCCGCTCTCCCGCACCCGGGAAATCCTTGAGTCGCCGCTCTTTCCTGTCCTCATGGAACTCTACCGTTGTGATGAGTCTTCGTCATTTAAGGGTCTCGACGGCTATTATAAAAGCAGCGCCGCCTATCAAGCCTACCTCAGAAACCGGCGTAATCCGTACCGTTCCGCCGACGGAAAAAAGATAGGGCGGCCATAGGATTCGGCCGCCCGTTTACTAATCATCATCCTGAACTTGATCAAACACGGCCTTTATCCTGGTGTTGCGTCTAACTATAGCCTTCTTGATTGTCGGCCAGAACAGCAGAAAAACAAGGAGTATAATAATCCCGCAGGAAAGAGGCCGTACAAAAAAACACAGAGCCCCATATTGAGGATATAAATTTACGGCGCTGCGAAAATTCTGCTCCAGTATATCGCCAAGCACAAAGGCCAGCACAAAAGGTACGTGGGGAATATTCGCATAGGTAAACCATATACCCAATAGCGTAAAGCCGATGAGGATAATAATGGCGGAGATATTACCAACCGCTATATAAGCACCGGTGAAACAAAAGGCCAATATAGAGGGATACAAAAAGTGGTATGGCGCCCTGAGAATAGAAGGAAAGAGTTTCATTCCAAAAATTTCCAACAGGAGGACGTATACGGCACTGAAAATCGTGGCAACAAAAATCATATTAACCAGTACCGGTTCGGTACGCATCAGGAGGGGGCCGGGATCAATGCCGGCGATAATCAACCCCATGAGGAGGTATGCAGTCGGCCCGTCTCCGGGAATGCCCAGGGTAACCATGGGTATATAGGCCCCGCCTACCGAAGCGTTGTTGGCAACTTCAGGGGCCCAGACTCCTTCAATATTACCCTTCCCAAAGGTTTCAGGATGTTTGGAAAAATTCTTCTGCGTCGCGTAAGCGACTACATTGGCAAGAGAACCCCCTAATCCCGGCAAAAAGCCTATCCACAGACCGATAAAGAAAGAGCGGATAATATTACCTATGTTGCTGGTAAAGTCCTTTAGGGACAGATGGAACCCTGATATTTTAAGAGATGGGCCGCCTTTTTTCATACGTTCCCCGCGCACATACTCCAGAAAGATAGTACGTCCCGCATAGACGCCGAGGATTACATTTACCCGTTCAAAACCGCCGTACAGATAGTAACTGCCAAAGGCGAAGCGTATGGTTCCGCTTACCGGCGAGCTCCCTACACAAGCTATTAGGAGACCTATACCTGCGGCGATGAGGCCCTTGAGCAGATTACCCTCCGACAGGGAGGCTACCATTACAATACCACAGCAGGCAAAGGCGAATAATTCGGTAGGTCCCAGCTTTACCGCAAAAGCCCCAATAATCCGGCACAAAAAAATTGCGAAGATAACGCCGGGTATGGTTCCGATACAGTTTGCTACCGTGCCAACACTTAGGGCGCGAACCGGATCGCCCTGTTTGGTAAATTCGTACCCATCATATACCGTAGCTACAGAACTATTGGTCCCTGGTATTCCGACAAGGATAGATCCGATATATCCTCCTGACATGCCTCCTGTGTGAATTGAACAAAGCAGCGCAAAGGCCGCTATGGGGTCCATAGCAAAGGTAGCCGGCAGAACAAGTATCATCCCTATGCCGCCTGAAAGTCCGGGGATAGCTCCCAGGACAACACCCAGGAGAGCCCCGAACAGGCAGAGGAGCAGTATATCCCAGCGGAAAAGCAATAAAAAGGCTTCTAATATATATTCCATATTACCCCATCCTATAAATCAATCCGGAGGAATTTGCCCAAAGGGAGCCTGAGTCCAAGGCCCCTGTAAAACGCGATATAAATGAAAGTGGTGACTATTACGGAAAATACTATCCGTTTCCATACAGCTTCTTTTCTGCCCTCGGAAAACAAGGTGCTTACAATGAACATTGCAATTAGTGTCGCCGGTATAAATCCGACGGTATAAAGGAGTACGAAATACAGTATGTATGCGCCCAACAGGACCAAAAAACGTTTCCATTCCAGTTTGCTGAAAAAAGGCTTCCTTTTTTCGCCTTCTTTTGCTTCATCGGTTTTCTGAATGATAAGCCCGGTCCCGCAGAGGATCATAATACTACAGGCTATTATGGGAAACACTTTAGGTCCTATATCTTCCGGCATTCTTGAAGGGGGAAGCTGGAGGGACAACAGTGTAAAAAATATCCCCGCCCCTATAACAATCAAACCTGTAGCTCGGTCTTTGTTTATCTTAATCATATAACCTCCCCGATAAAATATATGAGAATAACAGACACCCTTTAGGCGAGCCTTATTTTGCAACCAACGCGCCTAAATCATCCAAATCCTTGATCATCTTGATAGCCTCAGCCCTTGTAGTAAAAACAGGCCGTGATCTTTCTATCCTAAGCATGGCATCGCTGCTGTTCTTATCATCAGGCAGACCCCTCAAGGATTCGGCTATGGCATCCGCAATCTTCTCATCCATACCTTTAGGACCGAGGATAAGGTACCCCTGGGGATCAGGGAGCGTTACAGTATAGCCGTATTCGCTTACAGCGGGAAAGTCAGGAAAATCAGGGCTTCTCTCATTCTCAAAGATACAAAGGACGCGCAGATCGCCACTCTCTATATACGAAGCTATGGATGCGGGAGTTATAACCACCGCGTCAACAAAACCGCCAAGCAGACTGGCGATGCGTCCGGCATTGTCGGTTCCGTCAACCTTGCGGAAAGTAACCCCAAAGGTTTCTTCCATAATTCTTGTCCGGGCAAGCACGGTCCCGCCGACGTCAGTAGGTACCGTTATCGCATTGGGGCGAGCCTTTGCGTCGTCAAGTAAATCCTTAAGAGTTTGGTATTTTGAATCCGCTCTTACCACAATCGTGGCTCTGGGCGTAGGGACCCGAAAAAGGGTGATAATGGTAAAATCATCAATCGGATGGTCATACATGCCAAAATGATAGGACAAAAGAACTTTGCTCAGCGTAAAAAGAAAACTTGACCCGTCCTTGGTTCCGTTACGGACCTTTTCAAATCCTACAATACCGCCGCCGCCGGCCTCGTTGGTAACATAAAAATTCGCTCCAAGGGTTTTTGTCCAATAGGCTGTTACAACGCGAAGTACGGCATCAGTACCGCTGGCAGGACCATCGGCCAGGATAACTTCAACGTTCCTGGTTGTCGGCCAAACAGGTTTATCCCCAGTCTGATTCTGTTTGCTGCATCCAAAAATCAAAACACCGGCCAAACAAATAACGACAATTCTTAACACCTTCTTATTCATTTAAACCCTCCAAAAAATTTATCAACGTTAAGGGGATAGTACCCCTGTTAACCTTAATTGACCTGGTACTTTTTTATAAAGTCCCAATCCAGTTTGAGCCCAAAGCCGGGATCAGTCATTACTTTTATTTTTCCGTCAATCAGCGGAGGCCGGTTGAGAACCATTTTCTCCCATACAGGATCACGGTCCGGATCAGGAAAACACTCAAGGTACGTGCTGTGGGGGACTGAAGCCAGCATCTGCATCGCTATCTGAGGTTCCTCATGATGGGCCATCTGGACACCGTAAAAATGGCACATCCCGGCGACTCTTTGCCACTCGGTTATACCACCTGCTTCAGAGGCATCAAAATTGACAATATCCACCGCTCTGGCTTCAAGCATGCGTTTTACGCCGTTTCCCGAAATTTCACTTTGTCCTGAGGTAATGGGAATATTTATCTTATTTTTTATCCTGGCCATCCCATAGGCGTCATCAAACCAATAATAGGGTTCTTCAAACCAACGGATGTCATACTGTTCGGCAAGCTGGGCAAACTTTACCGCTTTAAGAAAATCCCAGCCGCGATTGGCGTCTACCGCAATGGTCATTTTTGGCGCACCCTGGCGAGCTGCGGCTATACGTTTTACATCTTCTTCCGGGGCGAGACCGCCGACCTTGAATTTGATTGCATGGAGACCGGCGGTATTATATATCCAGTCTGTCTCTTTTTCTATGTCTCCAAGGGTTTTCCCTTCAATATAATAACCGCAAATACCCATCATAGGCAGTTCGTCATGATAACCGCCAAGAAGAGCCGCGACATTTTTTCCGGCAGCCTTGCCCCTAAGGTCCCAGATGGCGCTGTCAACACAAGCTATGGCCTGCATGACAATGCCATAGTCCTCATGATGTTTAGGAACCACTTGAATAAACATCTTTTCCCACAATTGCTGGGATTTAAAAATATCTCCGTCTTTAACAAGGGGCCACAGTTCTTCGTTTATTATTTTTATAATTTCTTTGGTTTGAGTTCGATTATCGCCGTTATAAATCTCGCTTACCAGGCCGTCGTCGGTTTCTATACGGGTAATCACGGTACAGCGCTTATCAAGTTTGTACTTGCTTCCGCTGAATGTTTTATTAAGCGGAACCTCAACAGCGATTAATTTCAGATTTTTGATCTTTGACACTTCTCTTCCTCCTTAAAGCAGCATGATAAATCCCCGAAACCAGACCAACTGTCCTTTTTCGGTTCATTCAACACATATATAACGTGTATAATGAGTAAATTATCACCCTGTTTTTTTATTATGTCAACTGTTTTTTTATGCTCTTGACCTTATATCAATAAAAAAATACACTCCAAAAATATTAAGGTGGCATTTTGAGTATATTATTATACAAATCTGTAGCGGAGCAAATAAAAAGAAAGATTTCAGAAAGAGAATGGGTAAATAAAATGCCTTCAGAGCCGGTTTTATGTGAATTATTTCATGTAAGCCGGATTACTCTAAGGAGAGCCGTCCAGGAACTCTGCAAGGAAGGGCTCATCACTAAACGTCATGGCCTGGGGATGTTTATTGATGCAGATACCTATAATCCCCATCAAATAAACGCCGGTAAACTTTATTCCGAAAACTGTAAATTTCATACTATTCATGTGCTGCGAAACATAAAACCTGCCGACGAAATTGCCAAAACTCTGCGTATAAAACCCAATGAGAAAGTTGTAGAAGTTCACCGTATCGCGTATTTTCAGGAATATCCAGTAAGCTATATTACTGTACGAATCCCCGAAAAGCTCTATAAAGTCCGGTTTTTTGAGGATATGGTTGGTGACAGCGTCTTTATCCCTTCGTTAAAAAAAATAGGCATTACCATAACCCATACAGCCGTAACTATTGAACCGTTTATACTACAGGAACAACAGCCCCTTATCATGATGGAAAAAGGGGACTTGGCCCTTTCCCTGCGACGCATAGGTTATAGTGAAAAGGAAGCCCCTATTTTTGTTATTAATCATATTATGAATGGCAAATACTCGGCTAAAATTCTAAAAATCTCTACTACCCATCATTAAAGCCGGCCATACAGCTCATTTCCCTTGTTATCAACAACCATAAAGACAGGGAAGTCCCTGACCTCAATGAGCCTGACCGCTTCCATGCCCAATTCAGGGTAATCGATGATTTTTTGGGACAGGATGTTGTTTTCGGCGGGGAGGGCTGCGGCGCCGCCTATGGCGCCAAGATAAAAGCCGCCGTATTTTTTGCAGGCCGCGGTCCAGGCGGGGCTGCGGTTTCCCTTGGACAGGGTTATAAGCGCGGCGCCCAGGGACATGAGTTCATCGGCATAGGGGTCCATGCGCTGGGCCGTGGTAGGTCCTATGCTGCCGCATATCTTTCCCGGAGGCGTGGCCGAGGGTCCCGCGTAGTAAATGGGGTGTTCAAATATATATGAAGGAAGTTCTTTGCCGCTGCTGATAAGGGTATGCCAGTTAAGGTGGGCGGCGTCGCGGGCAACGATGAGTTTCCCGGAGAGCAGCATCCTGCCGCCTGTCGTAAACCGGTCCAGGTCGGCGAGTATTGCTCTCATGGGCCGGTTAAGGTCTATGACAGCCGGGCTGCCGGATGTACCGCCACCGGATGTACCGCCGCCAGGCACAGGGCCGCCGGACGCGCCGGGCTGAAGGGACAGGGTGGAAATCCCGCGCTCTTTGAGCCAGACCGAAGGCTGTTCAACAAGGTTTTCAAGATAGACCCCGGCATCGTCAATATAGCCCAGCATATTCCGGTGGGCTGAACAGGAGACCCCTATGGAAACAGGGACGGATGCGGCGTGCCGGGGAAGGCGTATCACCCGGACATCAAGGAGCAAATGCTTTCCGCCGAACTGGGCGCCGAGGCCGGTTTCGCGGCCTATTTCCATTATACGGTCTTCCCAATACCGGTCCCTCCTGATCCAGCCCTTTGACCGGGATTCGTCCCTGCTTTCGCCCGGAACAAAGGCCGGAGCGTAATCAAGAATTTCGCTTGTGGCCAGCTTGAGGACTTCGAGGTTGTATTCGGGACTTTGCCCGCCGGCAACAAGGGCAAGGCGGTAGGGTGGACAGGCGGCGGTTCCGAGGAGGCGTATTTTCTCCTCAAGAAAGGCCCTGAACGCTTTTTCTTCCAGCAGGGCTTTGGTCATGGAAAAGTAGGCGGTCTTGTTGGATGAGCCGCCGCCTTTGGCGACAAACAAAAACCGGAAGGCAGGCCCTCCGGCGCTGTCGGGACAGGCGGCGATATGGCACTGGGCCGGAAGATTATCGCCGGTATTGTATTCATCAAAAAATGAAGACGCGGCAACCATCGAAGCCCGGAGATTATTTTCGTTATACGCCAGCGCCGCCCCGGCGGAAAGTTCCTCTTCATCATCACCTGCGGTAACGACGCTGTTGTCCTTCCAGCCGTATATCGAAGCGGTCCCCGTATCCTGGCACAGGGCAAGTTCCCCCCCGGCGGCGACTTCGGCGTTCTTCAACATGGTGTTAAGGACAAGTTTTTCGTTTTCCGATGACATGCTGTCATTGAGCGCGGCGGTAAGGAGGCCAAGATGGCTTTCCCGCATATAAAAAGCGATTCTCCTGAACGCCTCCCGGGAAAGGGTTTTAAGGAGGCCCGGCGGAAGAACCAGCCTGTTGTTTTCGAGCCGGGGGATTTCAGCATCAAGGGCGCTGAACCGGGTATGGGTGAACGCGCTAAGAATGATGTTCCGCATAATTATTTAAGTTCCAGTATATTCCACACCGTCGGGCTCTCCTGGCCCAGACACCAGAAGCCTATGGCCCTGACGTTCATGGAACGGTACATTTCCATACGGACCGAAAGGGAAAAATCATCTTCGTAAAAAACCGTTACCGAGACAGGGATTTCATAGGTAAACGTGGGTATGCCGTCGGAACGTTGTACCTCGCTTATGTTGTTTTCCCGCTTGATGCGTTCTATACCTGAGAACATATAGGCACGGGAAGGGTTGGTATCTCCCCAGGCCCTGCCGTAAAAGGGGAGCCCCATGATGAGTTTTTCCGGGCCCAC
The DNA here is from genome assembly GCA_031265635.1 of Spirochaetaceae bacterium. Lineage (GTDB taxonomy): Bacteria > Spirochaetota > Spirochaetia > Treponematales > Breznakiellaceae > JAIRTD01. The sequence continues at coordinate 1,851 of JAISCK010000019.1, read as the reverse complement.
TACATCAAAGGCATAAGAGGCCACCGCCCTGCACCAGCGCATCGAGGCGATGGGCCCCGGAGCGCTTGAAGACCAGTGTTCATCATAGGCCATGACCAGGATGCGGTCTACAAGGGGCCGTATCTTTGCGTAATCATAGACATCGTTCTGTATAGTCCTGTTCCTGGCGGGGAGGGCCACGGTAAGCATCCTCCCTTCCAGGCCGTTTTTAAGTTCGGCAAGAAAGGAGCGGAAGGTCTCTCCGTCCCTGGCCGGGATCATTTCAAAATCTATCTGAAGCCCGTCGTAGGGTTTTGCCGCAAGAAGCAGGTCATCAACAAGTTCCCGCCGCAGGGCGCTGCCTTCCTCAAGCACAAAGTGGGTAAGGGAACGGCTGTTACAGGCCACTATCATGTGGACCCTGCCCGTATACCGCGAAATATTCCGCCTGTTGGGCACGCCGGTGAGCTTGCCGTAACTGTCGATTTCGGCGCCGAAATACCCCACATCGGAAACAGGATACGCATTGTTCAGGGTCCCCTCCCTGCCGGAAAGGAGGTAGGCCCAGATTTCACCAAACGAAGAAACCGGAAGCGTCCCGGTATAGGGAGGGATTGCTACTTCTTCAAATAATTCTTCTTCCTCATCTGTTTCCGTCAGAACCTCAACTTCTACCTCGGTATCGGGAAGCAGGGGCGGAACCGCCGAGCGGCACGAAAGCGCCAAAAGCGCGGCCCAGAGGACGATACAGGAGCAAAGACAACGGGACCGTCTTAAAAAATCTGAGACTGTCATAGTTTCAATATCGGTCAAAGGGCATAAGCGGCTTTACAGCCAATTTGCCCCCTAATAATCATCCCCTGGCTTATTGGCCAGTTCGGGATGCAACCTGATCTGGTAGCCGGGCGCGGTGAGGCTGATGTCCGCCTTCCTGAACTGATCCTGTATGTTCTGGCACAGTTCGGAATAAGTTACGGGAATCCTGTCCACGTCTTTGGTATAGGCGTTTATCTGGTAGCGGCAGTAATAATCATCCAGGGCGGTCTGGAGCACATAGGGTTTGGGGGTCTTTTGAACATGGGGAGTTTTGAGCGCCGAGGCAATGAGCAGTTTGTGGACCTTTGGCCAGGGTACGGCATAGCCCATGGTCATTTCGGCGTGAATGATGAGCCCCTCTTCGTCCTCGGTCGATGAGGTGTGGTAGTTCACGATGCTTGAGGAGAGTATCATCATATTGGGAAAGGTAACATATTCGTTCTTGTGGGTTTTGACCCGGACAACAAAGGGGGATTTTTCGATTACAAAACCGGTGATGTCCTTTATCTTGATGCGGTCCCCTGTCTTGAAAGGCCGCATATAGGTAAGCACCATGCCCGCCACAAGGTTCCCTATGGCGGAGCTTGAACCAAGGGAAAAAATGATGCCGACAAAAACCGACACGCCCTGGAATACCGCCGAATCGGAGCCGGGAAGATAAGGATACACAATGGCGACGGTAAAGGCATAAAGCAGGGCCCTGAGTATGTTATAGGTGGGCTGGGCCCAATCGGCGTAAAAACCGGGTATAACAAGTTTACCCTTTTGAATCTGGACCGAGAAGAATTTAAGCGCCCTGAGTATAACATAGCGCATAATCGCGAGTATGAGGATGATGGTTATCAGGTTGGGAATATAGGCAACAATATCAAAAGCAAACTTTTTAAGCGGCGACAGTATCCAGCCAAAAAGCGTAGAGGCAAGGTTTCGTGTGGCTTCAAACTGGCTGAAAATCATGGGGATGGTCAGGTAGAGCTGAAAAATCGTTACCACATAGTGAAGGGCCTTTATAAAAATCTGGCAGATATTGATGATTTGTTTGGGATTAACAAGCTG
>JAISCK010000050.1 GCA_031265635.1 Spirochaetaceae bacterium | reverse complement strand
GTACCCGAACAATACCGGGCCGATTCCCGCTATGGGCCTGTGGGGCTCTGGCTCCCCCCGCTCCCCCCGCCTAACAGCTTTTTCATGACTCCCGGAGCGCCCTCCGTTTCGTCGCCGGGTGCCTCGTCTTCACCCCCGGCTCCGCCGCTCTATAATTATTCCTTCTCGACAAGCAATACGGACTTCAAGCGGGGCCTTCTTGACTTCTTTTTTCACTTTCCTTCTTCGCCGGTCGACCTCTATGTGGCCCGTTTGAATATAAAGGCGGGGAGCGGCATACCTCCCGACTGGTACAGGCGGATTAAGCCTTTCAGCTTCAGGGTTCTTGATATTGTAAACCAGAGGGGCGGGGCCACCATACTGAACAACGTAATAGATCCGTCAAGGGGCGAGCGTACTTTCCTGCGTTATAACCTTTCCAGGGGAGGCCGGGTAACCATACAGGTCTTTACCCTGGACGGCAACCTCGTCAAGGTGCTTCAACGGGGCAACCAGAGCTCAAGCGGCGAGGCGTATACGGTTGAATGGAACGGAAGGAACGAGGGCGGTAACATTGTTGCCAGGGGCATGTACTTTATCCGCATTGTGGGTCCTGACATTGACGAGATACGCAAGGTCATGGTGATCAGATAGCGGGAAAAAGCCTATGGTTCAATTTTAAGGATCAAAGGCGGCTTCCAGGGGTATGCGGGTCAGGTTGACATAGTGGCCGGGATAGCGGTTTTTGAAGCGGGTAAAACTGGTTTCTTCGGCGCTCTCGAAAAGGGCGACCTGAAACACCCCGCTTTCGGTAAAGTAGGGAACAAGAACGGCCACATGGAAGTGCTGCCTGAGCCGGGGCGCGCCCCGGGGATTCTCTTTGGTAGTGGGCGCGCCAAGTTCGTTATTTATTGAAGCAAGGTAGATTTTTCCCGGTTCGTCAACAGCCAGGGTATAGAGCAGCGCGTGGAGGCCCTCGATGCCAAAACCGGCGTCGGGGAGAAAGCCCGGATAGGAGCGGACGGAACTCTGTCCCCCCGCGCGCATAATCACATTGGCGGTGCGGTCAACGCGGACTTCAAGTTCATCAAGAGTATCAAAACCGGGCGTCCTCAAGGTCCGGGCCGCCGCCGCGGCAAGGTTGCGGGTCCAGTCAAGGCCAAAATAGGGGTCCCTGGACCGTTCCCAGGCTTCGGTAAACGAAGAGCCGCGATCGCCGTAGGGAGCCTTGAGGGGGTCTATGGCAAGCCGTTTCCCGGTAACGGGCCGCAGAATGCCGTCTACTATCCATTTGGCAAAGCCCGAACAGTTAAGCCCGCCCGAATCAGGGGCGCCGGAGTTCTGAAGGGCAAGGGTGTTGATATAGACATAACGGCCTTCCTCGTCCCTGGCGCCGTCGTCAACAAAGCTGAGTTCAGGAAGCCGCTCCCTTACCCGGTACACAAAATCCCGCGTGTCCCGGTAAAGTCCGGGGTCGGGATCAAAGTAGCGCCGGGGAAAGCGGCCGCCGAGGGCTGAAAAAACTTCTTCCAGAGGGGAAACGAGAAGCTGTGTAAAGGGAAGGGCCACGGTAAGGGAACGCGCCGCGTAGCCTTCGTAAAGTACCACGTCCATACGGCTCCGCCCGTCGTCCAGAGGACTAAATTGAACATAGGTATAGGGGTCGCTACGCAGGAATACCCTGATACGGCCGGGTTTGCCGTCGGCGCTGCTCCTCGTGAGTATCCACGAACCCTGTATCCAGCCCGGATAGTTTCCGTTCCGGCCCCTGGCAAGAATCACCATGAACTCGCCTGAGTTTCCCCGTTCCGACCTGACTTCGATATGGTCCCCGCCGGGGAGCCGGTACAGTTCAGACCCCCGACCCAGCACCCTGGAAGGTATTTCGTTAAACCAGGCATCGGCAAGGCTTACCCTGAGGGCCGAATCATCGGAGATTTCCCTGGTCGGCTTGTCCGCGGCGATGCTTTGGGCCGGGACGCTTCCAAGGGCAGCGGTAAAGAGAAAGACCAGTAGTCCGTGTTTCAGCGCCGGTTTTGCCATATTCTTTCCTTCTTCTGTTAAGTATCGGCGATTCCGGGGCGTAGTTATAGCTGCGCCGCGTCAAGGCGTATGAGCCTCCCGTCAACGGTTCCCGCGTAAAGGACATTTCCCACAAGAAGGGGCCGCACGCTTGTTGCGCCGGGCATGGGGCTTGTTTTGAGTATCCTGCCGCTGGCCGGGTCGGCGCTGACCAGGGTTCCGCCGGGGCCGCCGAAGTAGAGTTTGCCGTTGGCAAGGAGGGGCGCTGATTCTACATTGGGAATGGGAGTACCGGCGTCGCTGCCGTCCGCCATTGTTACGCGCACCAGGATATTGACGCTGGTCCACAGGTACAGTCTGGAAGCGTCCTGCTCCGGTTCCGCGCGTATGCCGTTTTCAAGATTCCGTTCCCACTTGATGGCCCCGCTTTGCAGGTCAACGGCAATGACGCGCCCCTGCCTGTTGGTTCCGTAGACAACGCCGTCCCGGTAACAGGGCGTATAGACCTCTGTCCCCAGGTCCGAGGGGATTTCGAGCCGTATCGCCCCGGCCGCGGCGTCGATGATCACGATTCTGCCCTGGCCGTTGATACCGGCAAGTTCCCGCCCGGCAAGGATGAGCGAAGAAATGATGCCTCCGGCTACGGGTATTTCCCGTATAAGCTGGGCGTTTTCCTGGCGGCATATAGTAACGCCCCGGGGAGTTGCCAGCGCTATGCCCTGGGGTACGGAAAGGCCCCTTGAGCGGGGAAGGCCGGCCCAGCCGTTAAAGGGATAGAAGCCCCGGCTTTCGCCGCTGCCTGAGTCAAGCACCGAAAGGCCCGTTTTGCCGGTGAGGACCGCGCCGTTATCAAGGCCGGTTAAGGCTACGGCTTCGCCGGTTTCCCAAAGCAGGGACCCTGTCTCGGATATGCCGTAGGCTCCGCCTGAGGCGTCCATCACAAAGAGTACCCGCCCGGAACGGTCTATGCTGTCAACAGGGGAACGGTTTTCAAGCTGCTTTTCCCAGAGCATGGCCGGATACGGCTTTGGGGGAATTTCGATTGGCCGGGCCGGGGCAGCCTGCCTGGGGCCTTCGCGGTACGTCGCGATAAATTGGGCGGGAAGCGCCGCGGGCAGTACCGAATATCCTGTACCGGGGTCCCGCACATGGTCCATGAGGCCAAGAAGGGCCTCCGCTTCGGAATCCAGGGATACCGGCCTGTAGCGCGTGAGGGCTTCCTGTATAAGCCGCCTGGTTTCGCCGGATAGTTCCCCGCCGCCCCCGGCACGATCACGTACATCTTCCATGAGACTGTCAAAGGCGTCCTCCCCGCCCGGAATGAGGGCTTCCTCTCCGGCAGCGGCACGGGGGGCCAGGGCAAAGGCTTCCTCAAACGCCGCGGCGGAAACGGCATCGGCCTCCCGTTCCTCCTGAACGGCTTTCAGGACAGGCCCTGAGGGGAGAAAGGCCATTTCGCCTTCCTGCACCGCCAGGGTGGTCTTTTCCGCCCCCGTGGAACCGGCCCCTGGGGAACTTCCCGCGCCGCTTTCATAGCGGAGGAGGAAACGGGTACCCCTGACCGCGCTGAGGGAGTTGGGCGTGGCTATATAGAATTCATCGTCCGCATTTAGTTTTTGCACCTTGGCAAGAACCGCGCCGCTTTCAAGAAAAAGTTCCAGCCCCTGTTTTTCCGTTCCGCCGCGTACTTCAAAAAAATTCCTTATGACAAGATGGGAACCGGGAAGCATGCGGACATTCGCCAGGGAAGCGAATTCCAGCTCCGCCGAAGCGTCGTCCCCGGCGATGATGCTATCGCCCGCTTCAAGACGGACGCCCTGCACAAGGCGTTCCCGCAGGCCGTTCCGTTCAAATTCCGCGTAACCCTGGACAAAAACCGCCTCGGCGCTTTGGGCCCTTGTTACCGGGGCCGGTTCTTCAAAAGAAGAATCTGTCCGGGGCGTTTCTTTCTTACATGAAACCGGTCCAAAACCGGCAAGGAGCGCGAGTCCGGCAAAAAACGCGGCGCGGCTCCTGAAAAACCATCCTGATACATTCATACTACTATCATAGCACCGGAACGCCAAAACGTCAGGCCAGGCCGCCGCTTTTGGAGTTCCCCATGACGCGCTTTTTTGATAGACTTGACAGCTAGGGGGTTCTGTCATGAGACTTTATAGCCGTGGACAGGTTTTCTTTTTTTGCGCGTTAAGCGGCCTCATCGTGATAATGCTTGCCGTTGGGCTGGGTATAGTCAGGTTTCCCCTTTTCAGGGGCGGGGAAAACCGTAACGCCCCGGAGACGGAGACCGCTTCGGCGGGGCAGGAAACGTTCCGGCTCACGCAGACGGCCCATGTTGATCCCCGGCTCATCAAGACCGCCGAACTTGCCGTCTTTAGCGAGGACGAGCGGGAGAATATCGCCGTATATGAGCAGCTCAACGAGGCCGTGGTGAATATCACCACGGAGACGGTGGCGATTAACTGGTTCCTTGAACCCATACCCCAGGAGGGCGGCTCAGGTTCAGGTTCCATAATCGACCTTAACGGATATGTTCTTACCAATAACCACGTTATCGAAAACGCCTACAAGGTTTTTATCAACCTTGCCGACGGCAGCCAGTACGAAGGCCAGGTGATAGGAACCGATCCCGAGAATGACCTGGCGGTGCTTAAATTCGATCCTCCCGCCGGAACGGAACTCAAGACCGTACCCTACGGCGATTCGGCAAACCTCAAGGTGGGACAAAAGGTCATGGCCATAGGCAATCCCTTTGCCCTGGAGAGGACCCTCACGGTAGGCATAGTCTCCGGGCTCGGAAGACCCATACAAACCTCCCGCCAGAATATCATCAGGGACATGATACAGACCGACGCTTCAATTAATCCGGGCAATTCCGGAGGACCCCTCCTCGATTCCCAGGGGCGCATGATAGGGATTAACACCATGATCTATTCGCCGTCGGGGGGATCGGTCGGCATAGGTTTCGCCGTCCCGGTGAACACAGCCATACGGGTAGTCTCCGAACTGATACAGTTCGGCAGGGTCAGGCGGGGCTGGATAGACGCCTCCCTGGTACAGCTTTTCCCCTCCCTGGTGAACTATGCCAAACTTCCGGTCAATGCCGGCCTCCTCGTTTCCAGGACCAGCAGGGGCGGTTATGCCGAAAG
>JAISCK010000047.1 GCA_031265635.1 Spirochaetaceae bacterium | reverse complement strand
AAAAAATGAGAGAAATGAGGTGAATTTAATTGTAGATTCAAGTGTCTGGATAGATGGGTTTAATCCAAAAATAAAAACGGCTGAAAAGGAAATATTAAAACAGTTGATACTTGATGATTATCCCATATATTTATGCCCAGTAATATATCAAGAAGTATTACAAGGAATTAGAGAAGATAAAACATTTGAAGAAGTAAAAAATATATTACAACAGTACCAGATGATAGACATAGATTTGATGGATGCGACGAATTATGCGATCAGTTTATATAGGCATTTACGGAGAAAAGGAATAACGATAAGGAAATCAGTAGATTGTTTAATAGCATCATATGCAATTTTAGGAAATATGTACATATTGCATAATGACAGTGATTTCACACAAATAGCACAGGGAAGTAAATTAAAAGTATACAAAATATAAAAAGCAAAAAACTTCGCATAACAGGAGGCAGGCGCAGACCCTGTCTGTGCCGCAGGGACCCCCTTCAATTCCTTCTTCTCCTTTAATTGACCGCGCAGTGGTCTACCCTGCGGCTTTGCCTTCATTCTTTCCAGGGGCAGCATATCTTTTCGGCCAGGCCGGCGAGGACAAAGAGGAAGAGGCCCATGAGGCTTAACGCGGTAATGGCGGCGTACATTTCGGCATAGGCGACACGGGCCCAGGCGTCGGTGATGAGGTAGCCCAGGCCCGTGTCCGTGGCAAAGGTTTCGGCGAGGAAGAGGACTGCCGCCGAGGTTCCGAGGCTGACTCTGAGGCCGCTGAAAAGGGCGGGGAGGCAGGCGGGGAGCACGACATGGCAAAATCTTGCCAGGCGGCCCGCGCCCAGGGAACGCACCGAGGCGGCAAGCTCTTCGGGTATCTGGCGCGAGGCGTCCCTGGCCGACACCAGTATCTGGCTGAAAACAATAAAGCCGAGGAGAAATATTTTTGAGGCTTCGCCAAGCCCCAGCATGAGCATGATCACCGGAAGAAACGCCGCTTTGGGGAGGGGGTGGAGGAGGTAGATGACCGGGGATATGACGCTGTCCATGCGCCGGGAGCGGCCCGAGGCAAGGCCAAGGAGGCCGGCGGGCAGGACGCTTAAAGCGAGGGCCAGGAATATGCGGGAAAGGCTGGCCCAAAAATGAATAAAGAGCGCCCCGCTTTTCCAGAGACCGCCCAGGGCCGCGAAGGTTTTGCCGGGGCCGGGAAGGAACGGCTTTTTAAGGAGCGAAGCAAAGAAGGCCCAGAGGAGGATGAAGACGAAAAAGGCCAGGAGCGTACCGGGGACAGAGCTTTGCTTTCTCCTTTCCATTTCAGACTCCAAGAAGATTCCGCAGCCTGCCCGCGAGTTCGGGGAAACGGCTGTCGTCCCTTCCGGCGCGCGGCATGTCAACACGGGCGGTGAGCCTTCCGGGATTTTTCCCGGTGAGCACATACACCGTATCGGAAAGATAGACCGCTTCTTCAATAGAATGGGTAATGAGAATGATGGTCAGGCCCCGGCTTTTCTGTATCGAAAGAAGAAAATCCTGGGCTTCCTCGCGGCTCAGGGCGTCAAGGCTGGAAAAGGGTTCGTCCATCAGGAGGAGATCGGGTCTCGAAATCAGGGCGCGGGCTATGGCGAGGCGCTGCTTCATGCCGCCTGAAAGTTTGCCGGGGTAGAGGCGGCGGAATTCCGCAAGACCGAATTCCTCCAGGAGTTTTTTGGAACGTTCAGCGCGCTCTGATTTTTTTACCTTCCGTATTTTAAGGGGAAGCTCGGCGTTGGCTTCCACGGTTTTCCAGGGAAGGAGGCCGAAGTGCTGGAATATGACCCCGGTGTTTTCCCGTATGCCCTGCCGGGCCTTGCCGTCTATGAATATTTCACCGGCGCTGGGTTTGATGAGTCCCGCCGCGGCGTGGATGAGGCTGGTCTTGCCACAGCCCGACGGGCCTATAAGCGCGGAGATTTTTCCCCGTTCAAAGCGGGCCGTAAAAGGGGCGAGGGCCGGCACCGAGCGGATCTGGCTGCGGGACCCGAAAAGCCGGCGGGGGAGAACGTAGTCAATGGTCAGGCCGCGGAGTTCTACCATGGAAGGCTACTCAATGCCGAGGCCGTCTACAGGACGGCTGTCAAGGAGTTCTTCCGGCCTGAGGTCTACGGCAAGGAGTCTTCGCGTTTTAAGCCAGGCAAAAACTTTTTCAAGCTGGGACAGTTCAGGGAGGGCGGGCCGCCGGTAGCGTATAAAGCGGTATGTCTCCCTAAGTTCGCCGGGGACATGCACTTTTTCAACAAGATAATCCCGGTAGGCTTCCTGATTGGCGTTTATCCTCAGAGCCGCCCGGTAAAAGGCCCGGTAAAAGCGGCGCACTTCTTCAAGACGATTATCAAGAGTTCTTTTTGAAAAGAGAATGACCCCCGGATCTATGGGGCCGCCGTTTGAAGTGTCAATCACGGCGAGGAGCGGGGCGCCCCGTGAGACCGCCGCGCTGAGCAGGGGGTCGGGAAGCCCGGCGGCTTCAACCTGACCGGAAAGCACCATTTCGAGGCGCAGGGGCATGCGGGGCGCGGGAACAGCCTCGTATGAGCCGCCGGGAATGCCGGCTTCCTCAAAAAGGGTGTCAACGGCGTACTGGATAATCGTATTGGTTGAAAGGGCCAGGCGTTTTCCCCTGAGCCCGGCGAGGCTCCGGTTTGCCGAATGGGGGGAACCGACTATGCCGTAACGCCCGTCGGTGAGGCTGGTGATTTTATAATCAAAACCGGCGGCGGCAAAAAAGGATGCGGCAAGGAGATCGGACACCGCGCCGTCAAGCCTTCCCGCCTGGAGAGCCGCGTCCCTTTCCTGGGGATTCTGAAAGACAACCAGTTCCACGGCTACGCCTTCCCTGGCAAAGAAGCCCTCGTCCCTTGCCGCGAGAAGGGGCATGGAGTCGATGTCAAGAAAGATGCCCACCTTGAGATCGGCAAAAAGGAAAGGGCCGCCTTTGAGCGCCGAAAGGGCAAGAAAAAAGAAAAAGACCAGACCGCGCGCTTTCATGTTTGCCTCCCTGAAACGCCGTCTTCCGCCTGAGAGCCCCAGGCGTCAAAGAGCCGCTGTTCCAGGCCGAGGCGGCTGAGTATTTTACCGGCGATAAAATCAACCAGGTCGCCGATGCTGCGGGGTTTATGGTAAAAGGCCGGAGACGCGGGCAGTATGGCGGCGCCCGCCTCGGCAAGGCTGGTGAGATTGCGGAGATCAGGAAGCGAAAGGGGCGTTTCCCTGGGAACCAGAATCAGGGGGCGGCCTTCTTTAAGGCATGCCAGCGCGGAACGGTGTATGAGGCTGCCCGCTATGCCTGAGGCAATGCTTCCGGCGGAACTCATGGAGCAGGGGACTATCACCATGCCGTCAAGGGCAAAGGAGCCGCTTGCCGGGGGAGCGGCCATATCGGCGGGATCGTATACCCTGTTCCGGGGAAGGCCCAGCTCTTCAATCCAGGAAGCAAAGGGCCGGCCTGTTTCCCCGCTTATTACTCTGTCCCCCCAGGAAGATACTATGGCATGGACTTCATGCCCTCCCGAGACAAGGGCGCTGATGGTTCTTAAACCATATATTGATCCGCTCGCGCCGGTAATGGCGATAAGGTATTTTCCCATGTCATTCAATATAAATACCGGCGGCGATTCCGGCAAGGAGGATGAGGGGGAGTATTTCATTTATTGAATAACTTGCCAGGCGAATGTGGCGCTCTGTTTTTCCCAGGGCGATGAGATGTTCGGTAACGAGGAGCAGGGCCGCGCAGACTGCCGCCGGCCAGTAATATACACTGAGCTTCCAGAAAAAGGGCACGAGAAAGAGGCCGGCTATGGTTCCCAGGTGGGAGGCAAAGGCGAAGGCCCTGGCCAGGGGAGCGCCAAAACAGCAGGGAATGGAATAAAGCCCTTCCTTCCTGTCAAATTCAATATCGGGCAGGGCGTAGAGTATGTCAAAACCCGCGACCCACAGGGCATGGGTCCCGGAAAGCACAAAGTAACGCAGGGCGAAATGTCCCGAAAGGCCGATAAAAGAACCCATCACCGAACAGGCGCAGGCTGTCCCCAGCCAGTAATGGCAGAGCCAGGTAAAGCGCTTGCTGTAGGAATAGCCGCCGATGAGGATGCCCGCCAGAGGGAGGAGCAGCACGCACAGGGGGTTGAGGAGGGCGGCGGCAACAACAAGAACAATGATGAACCCGAGGGCAGTAAGGAGCAGGCTTTTTTTTGAAAGCAGGCCCCGGGGTATGTGCCGGTCCCTGGTGCGGGGGTTTCTCGCGTCTATTCCGGCGTCAATGACCCTGTTGAGGGCATTGGCCGCGTTTCTTCCGGAGACCGCGGCTATGAGTATGAGCGCCGCCTTAAAAAGCGGCGGACGGCCTCCTGTCTCAAGCAGCACGGCCATGACCGCGAAGGGCAGGGAAAAAAGGGTATGCCTGAAAATCACCGCGTCGAGTATCAGGCCCAGAGCGGTGTTCCGGCGCGCGGGCCCGCCTGGGGCGGTTTCCGCTGTCCCCCGCGCCTTCTCAAAAGCCATAGTCCTTCCAACGGCGGTTTACAAGTTCAATAATATCCGTATCCATTTTGAGGGGATCGGGCCAGGGCCGGGTATGGCCCTCATCAGGCCCTTTGGCCGTGGCGTCAATACCTATGCGGGTTCCGTAACGGGGCAGGGGGGAGGAGTGGTCCAGAGCGTCCAGAGGGCCGTCCGAAAGCACAAGGTCCCTCCTGCCGTCTACATTGTTAAAGGCCCTCCAGGCGACTTCCGCCGTATTCCCCGGATCAACTTCGGCGTCAACGACTATGATGAGCTTGACGTACATCATTTGTCCCATGCCCCAGAGAAAGTGCATCACCTTGCGGGCCTGGCCAGGATAGCGCTTTTTGATTGAAACTATGACGCAGTTATGAAAGACCCCTTCAAGGGGCATGGAGAGGTCCACGATTTCCGGGCAAAGTTTTTTAAGCAGGGGAAGAAAAAGCCGCTCCGTCGCCTTTGCCATCCAGCAGTCTTCCTTGGGGGGTATGCCCACAATGGTAGCGGGATATACGGGCTTTTTGCGCCTGGTGATTCTTTGGAGATGAAACACCGGATAATCATCCTCAAGGGAATAAAAGCCCGTGTGGTCGCCAAAGGGACCTTCCCGGCGGAGTTCGGCGGGATCAACATAGCCTTCGAGTATGAATTCCGCGTCGGCGGGAACGGCAATGCCGCTTAAAGTAGCTTCGCATACTTCGGCGCTTTTTCCCCTGAGAAAGCCCGCGAAGATGAGTTCCCAGATTCCTTCCGGAAGGGGGGCGGTGGAAGCGTACGTTACCGCCGGGTCGCAGCCCAGGGCAACGGCCACGGGCATCCTTGTTCCCTTTTCCCTGTATTTTTCAAAGAAGCGCGCTCCGTCCTTGTGGAGATGCCAGTGCATGCCGGCGGTCCTGTTGTCGTAAATCTGCATGCGGTACATGCCCATGTTCTTCGCGCCTGTTTCCGCGTCCTCGGTGCATACCAGGGGCAGGGTCAGGAAACGGCCACCGTCAAGGGGCCAGCATTTGAGCGCCGGGAGGCTGTCAAAGCCCGCGTTGTCATCAATGACTTCCTGGCAGGCGGGGCGGCCTGTTTTTTTTGGAATGAGGCTCATGGCGAGGGGCAGCCTGGACAGGGCGCCGGGCAGGGCCTTGAGGAGCCTCACGTCCCCGGCCTGGGAAAAAAGCCAGTCCATGAGGTCTTCGATTTCCTTTGCCTTGGCGTCGAGGCTTTTGGCGTTCAGGGCCAGAGCCATGCGCTCTTCGCTTCCCAGGGCATTGATGACCAGAGGATAATCAGAACCTTTCACATTTTCAAAAAGCAGGGCCGGGCCGCCTTCCTTCATTACCCTGGAAGCTATCTCGGTGATTTCAAGAACGGGATTAACCTCGGCGCTGATACGTTTAAGAGAACCTGATTTTTCGAGACAGGTGATAAAATCCTGGAGACCGTTAAACGCCATGGATCAGGAAACTTCGTGCCGTTTGGCGCAGTATTCGTTGACCACCAGGCGGCACACCGTGGTTCTCGTGAGCATCGTTTCTTCAAAATGGAAGGGCATTTTTTTTCCGGTCTGGTGTTCCATGATGAGCTGGAGGGCCTCTACCTTTTCGGCGGGGCTTTCCAGAAACCACACCGTACCTGTCCCTATGACGCTGGCAAAGGCCCAGCTGTAATTACAGGCCAGTTTGCCTTCGGCAAGCTCATGTTCGCAGTCCATCTCAAAACAGACCAGGGGAAAGGCGCCCAGTGCGTCTATCTTTCTGCCGCTTTTCGCGCCGTGAAAGTACAGGGTCAGCTCTTCGTCCTTAACGCTGTAGCCGAAATTTACCGGCACCACATAGGGAACCTGACCGTCGTAGATTCCGAGGCGCATTACCCTGCAACTGTCGATAATGGCGATTTTTTTTTCCGGTTCGGTAACTTCCCTTTCCTTTCTGCGCATAGCCGCTCCTTGCCGTAGAGGTTCGTTTGGGTCTGCATGCCTATTATACCGCAGCTATTCAAAAAATTCCAGATACTGGCGCATCCTTTCATCCCGCTCGGCAGGGGGAATTTTTTCTATGAGGTATTTGATTGACTTTCCGCCCTGTATGCGGTCCTGCTTCATGTACATCCAGTCGGAAATATCATCAAGGAAGAATTCAACCCTGCCGCCCAGAGAAAGGTTTTGTACATAAAAGGGGCTGTTGGCCAGGGTCCCCAGGAATTTTCCGTCCCTGAATTCAATATCCCTGAGCCAGAGGTGTTCATAGGCATAGCCCGAATCAGGGTCGCAGGCAAAGGGATATTTAACCTGAAAATTGTATTCGCCGTCAGAGGGGTTCTGGAGTTTCCGGGTAAATTCGGAAAGGCTCTCCCGCGCGCTTAACGCTATGGCCCTGAGTACGGGATCGTTTTCTTCCGTCTGGATTATGGGATTGAGGCCCTCGTCGCGCTCCCCCGGTCCGCAGGAAAGCCATACAAAGGCCGCGATAAGCGCCAGGCCCGCGAGCCTTCCCGTCCTCATCGGCATACCGCCTCCGGTCATGGCGTCATTTTGGGGACAGTAAGCCCCGCCGCTAAAAAAAAGCCCCCCGGGAAAAGGTGGTGAAGAAACCCGGGGGGCAAGTGTATAGGCGGAGATGTAAGGCTCTGGCCGGGTATACCCTGCCGCCGGAAGGCAGCAGGCGACAACCGAAGAACAAAACACGCCGCACTATTAAAATTACAAATTAAACATAATTATTCCGGTCAGAATAGTCAATACAAATCCGAAAAGAACGGGTTTTTCCGCCGTGTTTTTTACAAAACAGGGTAGTTTTTTCAGATTTCCGCGTGTTTACGGGGGAAATGAGCCCAAAACGCCTGAAAATTTGTTGTACCGGGAAATTACCGGCCCGGGACCAGTAATTTATAGAATAAAGAAGCTCTAAAAACCGAAGTTTTAGAGCTTCCCAAAGCCAAGCCGATAAGCGGCAGGGCTATTCCGACGCCGCGATGATTTGATCGATCGCGGCCAGGCCGGCCTCTTTGATGCCCTCAAAGGTTTCGGAGGCCCCCGCTATAGCGTCTACATAGTTTTCCAACTCGAAGGTGTTATATTCTATAATTTTGGGTTGTATAATAGTGATTAATATAGCGCCAAGGCTCGGAGTCTCATCAGGCCCGTTAATGATTACCTGGGTGATCCATCCATCCACCATGGTAACGGTTACGGTAATGTCGCTGCCCAGGTTCCCATGTTCATTCATGTACTCATCGGTTTTCGCAAAACCCTCGGC
>JAISCK010000253.1 GCA_031265635.1 Spirochaetaceae bacterium | reverse complement strand
TAGATAGCGAGGTAATTATGGCGATTACTATAGCCTGCATAGGCAGCGGAAATATGGGTCAGGCCCTGATGCGGGGCGCGGCAAAGGCGCTTGACGGTAAAAACATAGGGTTCTGTGACAGCGACAAAGCCAAGGCCAGGGCGGCGGCAAAGGACCTGGGCGCGGCGTTTTACGCGGCCAATACCGAAGCGGCCCAGAAAAGCGATTTTGTTTTTCTTGCCGTAAAGCCCGCCGTGCTTCCTTCGGTGCTTGCCGAAATCGCGCCGGTGCTTCGGGAAAGGCTTGCCCAGGGGAAACCCGCCGTGCTGGTATCCATGGCTGCCGGTTGGACCATCGGGAGGATTCTCGCCATAGTGGGCGGGTCAAAAACCGATGTGCCCATTGAGCGCGCGCCGGTGGCTTCGGTGCCGGTGGCCCGCATCATGCCCAATACCCCGGCCCTGGTTTCCCAGGGCGTCATCGCCCTAGCATGTTCGCTGAATTTCCCTCCGCAAAAAATCATCGAGCTTGAAAAAATCCTCGGCGCCGCCGGCCTTGTTGACCGCATTGATGAACAGTACATGGACGCGGTTACCGGCCTTTCGGGTTCCGGCCCCGCCTTTGTGTATCTTTTTATTGAAGCCCTTGCCGACGGCGGCGTGATGGCCGGGCTTCCCCGGGAGAAGGCCCTCCGCTACGCGGCCCAGACCGTCATAGGCGCGGCAACCATGGTCAAAGAAACCGGCAGGCATCCCGGCGAACTCAAGGACATGGTTACGTCCCCCGGCGGAACCACCATTGCCGGGGTAAGCGCCCTTGAAGCGGGGGCTTTCAGGGGCACGGTGATGAAGGCGGTGGAAGCCGCTTTCCGCAGGGCCCGCGACCTGGTCTAGGAGGCGTATGAACAAGCGGGAACTGGTTCTTAACACGTTTCATAATGAAGAAACCGAAAGGGTCCCGGTGGGCTTCTGGTTTCACTTTGCCAAAAATGAACTTGAGGATGTATTTGAAAAACCCGAACTGCTTTCGATAAACCTTGAAGGCCACAGGAAATTCTACCGGGAGTTTCAGCCGGACTTTGTCAAAATCATGACCGATGGTTTTTTCGCCTATCCCAACGAAGTTTTCAGAAAGGCGGCAAGCGCGGCGGAACTGAAAGCCACAAAGCCCATAGGAGAAGGCCACCCCTGGATAAGAAAGCAGATTGAATTTGCCAAAACCCTCACCGGTGAATTCGGCAAAGAGGTCTTGTGCTTCTACAATATTTTTTCTCCGGCCACCCTGTTCAAATTTTTGCGGACAAACGCCATAGCTGACTCAGGCCAAAAAGCAGGCGCGGCAAATCCCCAGGACAGGCTGCTCGCCGGTTTCATTGAAGAGGGCAGCCGCGATACGGACAGGGGCCTGGCCGGGGCTTTTGCCGCTGTCGCGTCTGATCTTGCCGCCCTGGCCGAAGGGGTCATCACCGAAGGCGGGGCCGACGGCATTTATTACAGCGTCCAGGATGTCGCTGATCCGGGAATAGACAGCGCCGCGCAGCAGGCCGCCCTTGCCCCCGGCGACCATGCGGTCCTCGAAGCGGCGAACAAGGCCGGAGGGCTCAACATACTTCACATTTGCGGCTATGCGGGACACAGCAACAAGCTCGACCATTTTGTTGACTACCCGGCCCAGGTCATCAACTGGGCTGCCTGTTTTGAAGGCATAAAACTGGGCGAAGGCAAAAGGCTGTTCGGGGGAAGGCCGGTTATAGGCGGCTTTGACAATACCAGGGAAGGCATCCTCTACTCAGGCAGCCGGAAAGAGATTGAAGAAGAAACCGGGCGGCTCCTTTCCGAATCGGGCCGCGTTGGCGTTGCCCTGGGCGCCGACTGTACCCTGCCGAGGGACATAGACTACAGGCGCCTTGAATGGGTACGCCAGGCCGCCCGCAACGCCTGAAACAGCCCGCTCAACCGGCCTGAGCTTCAAATGAATTCTTCTATATTATAAATTGAAGCAACGCGGGGGGTCGCAGGATCAAGAGGCTCTCCGGGACCCACCAGAACCCCCTTGCCGCCAAGAGCGCGGAAACCTTCAATATATTTGGGGCTGTCGTCAAAGAACACCGTTTCTTCTATGGTGAAACCCGATGCCTCAAGCGCGCGGCAATAGGACTCAGGATGGGGCTTCCCTTTCAGGTTGTTATAGAGAATATCGTACACGCCAAGAAAAATATCATCGATTCCGAGAAAGTGAAGAACCCGCGCGGCGTGGGGCATGGGTCCGTTGGTAAGTACCGACATGGGTTTGCCAAGGGAAAGCAGAAAGGGCCTGAGCTTAGGGTCAAAGGGAAGCTCCGCGAGTTCCGATTCGGGATGCACATAGGCAAAGTAGCTTTCGGCGTCAGTTACCCCGTAATTTTTTTGAAGCCATTCAAGGGTCGATCCGCAGTTTTTGATCCCTTCGCGCCGCTTTAATGCCGCCGAGGCAAAATCAATGCCCAGACGGCCGGCGGTAAATTCAACCATGCGCCGTTCAATTGTCCCTCCCAGGGACGCCGAAGGCGGGTACAGGGTATCGTCCAGATCAAAAAGCAAATGCCGTATCATAATACCACTATATATGAAAACCGGATAATAAGGAAGAATTATGCCTTATCCTACAAATTCTTTCGGAATTATATACTTTACCATTGACAAAAGGAAGAGACTCAAGTACAAAATAAGGGAATCCGCGGCTTTCCGCACGGCTTTTCCGTACGGATTCGCTGTATATCAGGGAGGTTTGGTATGACTAAAAAAGTATTGCTTTTGGCGCTTTTATCCTGCGCCGTGTTCTCGCTGT
The DNA here is from genome assembly GCA_031265635.1 of Spirochaetaceae bacterium. Classification (GTDB taxonomy): domain Bacteria; phylum Spirochaetota; class Spirochaetia; order Treponematales; family Breznakiellaceae; genus JAIRTD01. The sequence continues at coordinate 4,647 of JAISCK010000253.1, read as the reverse complement.
GGGGCCGTCCCCGGCAGGAAGCGGAAAGCAATGAGCTTTTGGTTTATTCCGTGGTCAACGAGGATGAGACCAGGGCGCTTACGGAACTTTTTACCCGGCAGACGGGCATCAAGGTTGAATATTTCCGGGCTGCTACCGGGGAACTGGTGAACCGGGTTATCGCGGAAAAAAACGCCCCTCAGGCGGATATACTTCTTGGCGGGGCCGAAAGTCTCCATATTTCAGCAGCCCGCGCCGGGGCCCTTGATGCCTACACGTCCCGGGCGGTTCAGGTTCCTGATTATACCCGCGCCGCCGACGGAACCTGGACCGGATTCTGCGTACTGACGCTGGGCATAGGCGTCAACGAAACCCGCTTTGCGGAAAAATTTCCCGGCAAGGCCCTTCCGCGGACCTGGGACGACCTGGCCGATCCGGCTTTCAGGGGGGAAATTGTCTTTACCGACCCGGTGGCCTCCGCCACAGGGTATCTTTTCCTCCAGAGCCAGCTTCAAGGAAGAGGGGAAGCGCAAGGCTGGGATTATTTCAGGCGGCTTACCCCTCTGGCCGCCCAACTGCCTTCAAGCGGAAGCGCCCCGCCCCGGCTTATCGGCTCAGGAGAATACAGCATTTGTGTAGCCTATGTTCACGCCATGCAGCTCTATGCCGCCCAGGGTTTCCCGGTAAGAATCATCATTCCGCCGAAAACCGCCGGTGAAGTAGACGCGGTATCCATTATCAAGGGCGGCCCCAACAGCGCCAACGCCAGAAGATTTGTGGATTTTATGCTTTCCCTGGAAGCCCAGGAACTTTTTACGTCCCTTTCATATACTATCCCGGTGAATCCCGGCGTTGCCAGGCTTTCAGGATCGATTTCTGTTGACACGATAGACTTCCTTGAATACGATTCGGAAAAGGCCGGCGCCGAAAGGGACGCGGTTCATGCCCGCTGGCGGAATGAGATAAAGTAGAGCCCGGCCGGAACCTGTTGGGAGTTGGGTGAACCGACACTCGCGGTGGGTGTGCTGATGCCGTGTGGCGGGTGTTTTGTGTGTACGCATTACTGCCTTGCGGCGGATGTTTTGCGTGTACATATTATCGCGGCTGAGCGGATATTTTGCGTACACATACTATCGGCCCTCAGCGGGTGTTTTGTGTGTACATGTTACTGCCCTGCGGTGGGTGTTTTGCGCATACATACTATCGACCCAAGGCGGATGTTTCGTGTATGTGTGTTATCGCGGCTAAACGGATGTTTTATGCGTACAGGATACTGCCCTTGGGTGGGTATTTCGTGTACACACATTATCGCGGCTGAGCGGGTGTTTTGCGTACACATACTATCGGCCCAGAGCGGGTGTTTTGTGTATTCGTGTTATTCCTGCGGGGCAGGACGCGGTGAAATCTTATAAGGGGTAAGAAGTGTCCGTCAGCGGAATCAAGGCCGGAACCGGCCTGGCTGCCGTATTCCGGGGAAACAAACAGGCAAGCGAATCTCTGCCCCTGCGCGCCCTCTGGGCCGCGGCCCTTGTGTTTCTTTTCCTTTTTATCATCTACCCGCTCCTTCGTGTATTTCGGGCAGCGGGCTTTGAAAGCTGGCGGACCCTTTTCGCTTCTTCCCGGTGGCTGGACTCGCTCCTTCATTCCCTGCTGCTGGTAGTTCTTTCAACCTTTCTTTCGGTGCTGACCGGATTTGTTTATGCTTATGGCGTTATCCGTGGCGCGCTGCCTTTTGCCCGCTTTTTCGCCTTTATCCCCGTACTGCATCTGGTTACCCCGCCTTTTGTGGGCGGACTTTCATTTATACTGCTCTTCGGGCATCAGGGATTTTTTACCAAAATCCTTTTGGGCTTGGATGTTTCGCTCTATGGACTTCCGGGCCTGCTCATAGCACAGACGCTTTGCTTTTTCCCCATCGCCTTCCTCATCATAAAGGATGTGCTTGAAGGAATTAACCCTGCCCTGGAATACGCCGCCCGCTCGGCCGGGGCGCGGGGCTTCCGCGTTTTCAGGACTCTGACGCTGCCGCTTGCCCTGCCCGGCATAGTCTCGGCGCTGCTCTTTATCGCCGTTTCAGTACTGAGTGATTTCGGCAATCCCATGCTTATTGGCGGGCGTTTCAATGTACTTGCCGTGGAACTTTACACAAGGCTTTCAGGCTGGGCCGAGGCGGGAACCAGCGCCGCCCTGGGTATCATACTCCTCGTTCCCGCTTCGCTGCTTTTTGCCCTCCAGCGTTTTTTCCTCAATAAAAAACGCGGCCGCCTGGCGACTGCGGGCGCCGCTTCGTCACTCCCCCGCCGCCCGCCCGGCCTTTTGTGCAGGGCGCTGCTTTTTGTTTTCTGTTCCGTCATCGCCCTTATCGTGGCGGCCCAGTTCCTTGCGGTCATAACCGGAGCCTTTTCAAAAATATGGAGCGTTGACAACAGTTTTACCGTGGAACACCTCATGGCATGTTTCTCGTACAAACGGGAATTGCTTAATACCCTGTCCTTTGCCTTCGGCGCCGCTTTTGCATGCGCGGCCCTTTCGGCGCTTTTTGCCTTTCTCACTCTCAGGACCGGCCTGCCTTTCCGTCGCGCCGCTGACGGGATGATAATGCTGCCGGCGGCGCTTCCCGGATCACTCATCGGCCTCGCTTTTGTTCTTGCGTTTAACGGAAATCCTTTTCACCTTACGGGAACCGGAATCATCATCGTCCTTGCCATGACAGTCTGCGATCTTCCCGCGGCGTACCGCATCATGAGTTCTTCCCTCATGAGTATACGAAACGCCCTGGATGAAAGCGCCCGCGCTCTCGGCGCTACGAGGATGAAGCTCTTTCTTACCATTATCTGTCCCCTGGCAGCCCCTGGTATTGTGTCGGCTTTTGTGTATACCTTCGTGCGGGCCACAGGAACCTTGAGCGCGGTAATTTTTCTTATGAGTTTCAGAACAAAACTGACTTCGGCTCTGATCCTCAATCTTGCCTCCCAGGGAAACTGGGGCAGGGCGGCGGCGCTGGCCCTGCTGCTGACCGCGGTGATTTTTTCCGCCCTGGCGCTGCTCCGTCTTGTGTGGGGAAAGCAGCCGCATATAATGGAGTACAATGGAAAACGTTCCTTTTGATGTTGAACTTTCCCGGCTTACCAAGCGCTATGGAAATGTTACGGCTGTTGACAATTTTTCTCTTCAGGTGCCGCGGGGAAGTTTCACCACCCTTCTCGGTCCCTCCGGCTGCGGCAAGACGACTCTGCTCAGAATCATAGCCGGTTTTTTTGAGCCCGACTCAGGTGATGTTTTTATCATGGGGAAAAACCAAAAGGGCATAGCGCCGGAAGAGCGCGGTATGGGCATAGTGTTTCAGGATTACGCCCTCTTCCCCCACATGACAAACAAAGAAAATCTGGCCTATGGCCTTAAAATCCGCAGAATAAAGAAAAGCGTTATCAATGAGGAACTTGAAAAGACCGCCCGCCTTCTGGGGCTCGAAGGTCTGCTCAACCGCTATCCCGGCGAATTGTCCGGGGGACAGCAGCAGCGCCTTGCCCTGGGGCGGGCGGTGATTTTGAACCCCCGGGTGCTTCTCATGGATGAACCTTTAAGCAGTCTTGACGCGAAGCTCCGTCTCAAGGTACGGGAAGAACTAAAGGAAATCCAGAGGCGTCTCGGCATCACCACTGTATATGTTACCCATGATCAGGAAGAAGCCCTTTCCCTTTCCGATTACATTGCCGTCATGCACGAAGGCAGACTTGAGCAGTTCGGAAGTCCCCGGGATGTATACAATACTCCCGCCAATGCCTTTGCCGCGGATTTTTCAGGCCCGGCAAACTTTTTTACGATAGACGGAAAAACATTCTTTACCAGGCCCGAATGGGTTCATATTGTTGAAAGCGTACCCGGCGCGGCGCAGGGCCTTGTCCTGGCGGGAAAGGTCATTGCCTCCGATTTTCTTGGCCGGCTTGTCAGGGTCAGGATACAGCTTGACCTGTCAGGCGAAATCATTACCGCCGAAATCCCCCCGGCGGACTGCGGCCCCGGTCTTCCACCGGCAAAACAGGGCCAGCCCAAAGACGCCGGCACTGAACCGGGGACAAAACTCACCGTGGTTGTGAGCAGATACAGGGAAATTGAACGCGGCGGAACGGCCTAGGCAAACCGGAGCTCAATCGGCTAAACAGGAATTTGCTTACTCCCCGGAAGCCTTCTGGAAAAACGAAACAAGAAAAGCCCCGGACCGAAAAAATTCCGGGGCTTCCCCAAAGACGCCTTACCGCGCTTTTCCAAGCGCGTCGTTGGCCGCCTGAATGACAGCCCGGCTGGTGAGGGTAGCGCCTGAGACCGTGTCTACCTGGGCGGACTGGGCTTGTAGTATGGCCTGAGGCTTTTATATACATCCTCAATAAAAACGTACATTACCTGCTTTTTGAGTTCGTCATTATTCAGGAGCAGCGAATAAAAATCTTCGTTCTGATCATATCCGTCTACCAGAGCGGCATTAACGCTATCGTCATAGGTAAAATGGAAGTCTTTGAGCGTATTTGTTCTGGCGCTTGCCTTGAGCCGCTCATCTTTCAATAATATATCCTTTACCTGCAAGGCGGTCTTTATCGCAACATCGGTCATAAGGTTTCTATTGTACTTGGCGTTTATTTCTTCGATGATTTGGGAAAGCCGCTTATGCTC
>JAISCK010000189.1 GCA_031265635.1 Spirochaetaceae bacterium | reverse complement strand
CTGGGCATAACCCTGGGCCTTTTGGGAAAGGACAAGTGCATTACCGTCAGCATGCCCGGCAAGGTCATGGGGCAGGAAGAAATATCCTCGGCAGTCAAGGCCGGCAAAGTCGCCTTTGGTTTTGTCAACTATGACGCCGAGCGGGTGCTGCCCCTTATACTCAAGGCCATCGAGGAAAAATAGCCCCGCGTTTTCCCGCCCGGGGCTGTGAAAATGCGGTTTTTAAGGGAGTTACGGAGCTGTGACTCTACTTTATTTAACGGGTTTTCAGTAAGGAGGAATATATGGCTTTTCAAATCAACGCCCTGACGCTTATCGTTATGGCGGCCTTCGGAGGTATCTGCGCATACCTGGCAAACCAAAACATCGCCGTTTTTAATGACGGTATCAGGCCCATGTACGGCCCCTATATCAACGGGGAAATAGACCGCAAGACCCTTTTTGCATCGAGCTTCGCCCTGTCCTTCGGCCTTGTGGTGGGCTTTGGCCTTCCTACCTCAATCGCCGGACGCATCATCATCGTTCATACCATAATGCTGGCCTGCGATATTCTGGGCGCCCTGTTTAAGGATAACAAAAACGGCGCCCTGACAGCCACCGCGGCGGGAGCGGCCTTCGGCATACTCCTCATGTTCGGCATGCAGGGGGTTATGAATCTTTTTGCCCTGATGCCCATCAACTTTCTCGGCAATCTCAGTACGGTCGGCGGACTCATCATAGTCCTCTTCTGCGTATTCCCCGCCATCGCGGTGGCCTACCAGACCAATGCCCTTGCGGGAATCATCGTTCTCGCGCTGACCATGCTGGTAAAGCAGCTTGCCGCCCTTTTCGGAAAATTTACCGTCAACGATGTCAATGTGGTCCTCAACGCCGACGGCATGGCCCTCCTTTTCTCCATCATCGCCATGGTCTTTGTGGCGGTCCGGGTTTCCAAAAAAGCGGAAGGAAACGCCGCGGAACAGGCCTTTGCTGTTTTTGAAAAAAACATAATCCGTATCAAAAAGAACATGCTTATCCTCGCCATATCGGGAGGCGTAGTCGCCCTGGCTACCACGCTGCTCCTTGTAGCCGAAGGGCCCGCTTCGCTCACCCTCACCGCGGAAGGGAAATACAACGAGGCGGCCATCGTGGCCCTGGGCCGCTGCATCGGTTTCATTCCCCTGGTCATGACCACGGCCATCATATCGGGCGTCTATTCCCCTGCGGGAACCAAGGCTGTCCATGTACCGGCCATACTCTTTATCAACCTGGGCATCATGGGCCTGGCCGGGTCCTTTGTAACAGGGGCTTTGATTATGGTCATCGAAGTACTCCTCCTGGGCTTTATCGCCAAGGGGCTTGACCGCTTCCCGGGCATGAAGGATCTGGGCGACAATACCCGCACTGCAATGAGCAAGATACTGGATATCTCCCTTCTGGTAGGCGGTATGCTGGCCGCCAACGCCATAGCGCCTACCATAGGTTATATCTGGGTCATAGGACTCCACTTCCTCAACCAGACCGCAAAGAAGCCGGTTTCTTCCATGGCCATAGGCCCCATAGGGGCTATCAGTATGGGCATCATCGTCAACATACTTCATGTGATAGGACTTTTTCCTGTAGCCGGGTAAGTTTGTACCGTATCTGTCAGGCGGGGAACCGGATGGCCCCCGCCTAATCCAGGGCCTTTGGGAGAATAGTCATTGCGCGTAATCATCAGGAAAAATTACGAAGATCTATGCTTTTATACCGCCCGGTATATCGCGTCGAGGATTACCGCCTTTGCCCCCGGAGCGGGAAAGCCCTTTGTTCTCGGCCTCCCTACGGGGGGGAGCCCGCTGGGCGTCTACCGGGAACTGGTACAGCTCTACCGGGCCGGGGAACTTTCTTTTGCCTCTGTTATCACGTTCAATATGGATGAATACGCGGGCCTCGGCGCGGACCACCCCCAGAGCTACCGTTATTTTATGGAAAATAATTTTTTTAAGCATATTGATATCCGGGCCGAAAACACCCACATCCTTAACGGTCTCGCCGGGGACCTCGAAGCGGAATGCGCCTTATTCGAACAAAAGATTCTTGATGCGGGCGGCATAAGGCTTTTTCTCGGCGGCGTCGGCGAAGACGGACACATAGCGTTTAACGAACCTTTTTCTTCCCTTAATTCACGGACCAGGGTCAAGACCCTCACCCTTAATACCAGAAACGCCAACGCCCGTTTTTTTGGCGGCGATGCCGGCAGAGTACCGGCCAGGGCGCTTACGGTGGGCATAGGAACCATCATGGACGCCGGGGAAGTCATCATCATCGCGTCGGGAAAAAGCAAGGCCCGTGCCCTGCGCTTCGGCATCGAAGGGGCGGTGAGCCACGCCTGCCCCCTTTCGGCGCTCCAGTTCCACCGCCGGGGGACAATACTCTGCGACGAGGAAGCCGCGGGCGCTCTTGAAAACGAAACCGTACAGTACTTCAGGGACCTTGAAGACCTTGACGCGGCAGGGACCTAGCCTACGCGATAACCGGGCCGCTTGTCAAAAAAATCATTTCTTTTTTCTTAAAAAATAACCATATTCCAGAATATATTACAATTTTCCACACCTGTCCCGCTTGATATGCGCAACTCTTTAATGTTAAGGATATGGCTGCTTCATAACGATTAAGGAGTATTGTCGCATGAAAATAAGGAAAAAGCTAATACTGATGATCATCAGCCTGACTCTTGCCGGTACCGGTATCCTGGTAGGAACCATACTGCGAATTGCCCAAAAAGAAATATCCGATCTTGTTTACAGATCGATTATCAATCTGGCAAAAGAAAGGGCCAATGAAATTGAGCTCTGGTTTGAAGAGTATATGACTACGACACAGAGTCTTGCCCTGGTAATGGAACAGTACAAGGACATAGACACCGGCAAGCGCCGGCCGCTCTTCAATATTCTGTTACGGGCAATGGTAGAAAGACATCCCGAGACGGCAGCGGTCGCAAGCTGCTGGGAACCCGGCGCTCTTGACGGAATGGACAGGCTCTACGCCAACACCGCGGGAACCGACGAGTCAGGCAGGTTTATCTCCTACTGGAACCGTACTGCCAAAGGCATATCACTGATAGCCCTGGAGGATTATGAAAAGCCCGGTCCCGGAGACTATTACCTCATAGCCAAGCGGACGGGAGAAGAGAGCCTGACAGACCCCTTCTGGTACCATATCGACGGACAGGACCGGCTACTGACCAGCATAACCGTCCCGGTTAAAGACGGGAGCCGCTTTGTCGGCGCGGCGATAATTGACATTGATGTGGCCACTATCCAGAAACTGGTACAAAAGATACAGCCTTACAAGGGCAGCATCGCGGCGGTATTCAGCAGCGGAGGCATAACAAGCGGTCATTACGATCCCTCATGTATCGGGAAGCCCGCGTCTGAAACCGAAAAAGATACCGCCGGGCCCTATTTACCGGAACTGATGAAAGCCATGCAGGAAGGCAGCGAATATACCTTTACCAATGTTGTTCCCGGAATGGGGAAAATGCAGTTCTTCTGCATTCCCTTTACCATGGGAAAAATAACGACGCCCTGGTCCCTGCTGATAGGCATCCCCTCCCACATCGTCAACGCCCCCATCTACAACATGCTTCTGGCAAGTTCCATTATAGGCGGAATCATGCTCCTCTTAATCATTATAGGAGCCTTCCTCATGGCCCGTTCCATCAGCAAGCCCCTCACCCGCATGGTAACGGTACTCAAGAGCGTGGGAGAAGGAGACCTGACCCAGCATCTGGACATAGAAAGCAAGGACGAGATAGGAACCATGACCACGTCCTTCAATATGACCATAGACAATATCCGCCGCCTCATCATGACCATAAAAGACAAGGCTGCTTCCCTGTCCCGGGTAGGGTCTACGCTTTCCGCCAACATGACCGAAACAGCGGCGGCGATTAACGAAATAACCGCGAACATCAAAAACCTGAAAACCCAGGCGGCAAAACAAAGCACCGGCGTTGATGAAACGGGAACCATCATGCGGAAAATCATCAGCAACATCAACGAATTAAACGCTGCAATTGACAAACAGGCGGCAAGCGTTTCCCAGTCTTCGTCGGCCATTGAAGAGATGCTCTCCAATATCCAGTCGGTTACCCATACCCTGATTGGCAATGCCGGCAATGTAAAGAACCTGTCCAACGCTTCCGAAGTAGGCCGTTTGGGACTTCAGGAAGTCGCCGCCGATATACGGGAAATCGCCCATGAGTCCGAGGGCCTTCTGGAGATCAACGGAGTCATGGAAAACATCGCAAGCCAGACCAATCTCCTTTCCATGAACGCCGCCATTGAGGCTGCCCACGCGGGAGAGGCCGGAAAGGGCTTCGCGGTAGTAGCCGATGAAATACGCAAACTCGCCGAGTCTTCGGGCGAGCAGTCAAAGACCATAAGCACGGTACTCAAAAAGATAAAAAATTCCATCGACAAGATCACAGGTTCCACCGGCGCGGTGCTGGATAAATTTGAAGCCATTGACGCGGGAGTGCAGATAGTTTCCCAGCAGGAAGAAAACATCAGGAATGCCATGGAAGAACAGAATACCGGAAGCAAACAGTTACTCGAAGCGGTAAGCCAGATGAACGAAATTACCGGCCAGGTCAAAAACGGTTCCCGGGAGATGCTGACGGGCGGCGGGGAAGTACTGGAAGCAAGCCAAACCCTGGCGGCCATAACCCAGGAGCTTACCAACGGCATGAACGAAATGGCCGTAGGCGCGGATCAGATAAACAGCGCCATTATCCAGGTAAACGAGATCAGCGAAAACAACAAAAACGATATTGATCAGCTTATTACCGAGGTAAACAAATTCAAAATTTGACCGGAGAGAAGAGGTAAAATTTTTAAGTCATACCCGGGAGCCTTCCCGGGTTTTTTGTTCCCTTTTCCGGCCTTCTCCCTTTTCCGGCCTTTGGGTATACTGGCAGGGTCATGAAAAATTGTTTTTCTTCCGGCGGAAAAGGATTCGCGCCGCGCGGTTTTGCCTGCGCCGCTCTTTCCCTGCTGCTGTCCGTTCCCCTTTCAGCCGGGGACACCGATCCCCTGGCAAGTTTTTCCGATCCCGCCAGGGTCTGGGGGAACGGGGTCGAGGCGGTTATTGAAGAAGCGTACAGGGAATGTTTCAGGACCTTCATCATAGGAAGAAGGGTGATGACCCTCCGTATGCCCTTTGCCCAGAATTACGAGCGGAGCGAACTTTCGGACGAGGTGTGGGAATTCATAGGCGGCGGCAAGGCCGATCCTTCTTTTCTCTGGGATATTATCGGCGCTGTCCTCGAAGGGGAAGATTTCTCCCGTTATGCGTCAGAACTCGCCGACGGAAGGGAAAAGGTCATGATACTCGATATTCCCTCAAGGACCTGGACCAGTTCACGGGACCTCTTTGATATAGCCAGGATGAAGGCCGGTTCCTACCGGGGGCTTCCCCACAGGCCCTATGTACTCAGCGGGGGAGACGAGATCAGCCAGAGCGATGTGTATAACTACCTGTACTGCATAGGCTGGTCCGGCATGGACTGTTCCGGCTTTGTCTGGCATATACTCAGCTATACGGCCCGCCGGGGCGGACTCGATCTCGGAGGCGCCCTCCGCCGTTCCCTGGGAGCGCCGGGGCCTGGCGACGCGGCCCGTTACGCGGGCACGAGTTTTTTCAATTCAAGGAGTTCTGAAATTCTTCCGGTTGACGACAGGGTGGGAAACCTCAAGCCCCTTGACGTGCTGCTTTTCAGGGGCGAAGGCGGGTCCATGGTACACTCGGCTGTCATCCAGTCCGTTGAAGCCGAAACCGGGACCATACGCTATCTCCAGTGTACCGACGAGGCCCCCCTGAACGAGCGGGGCGTTCATGAATCCTATATACGCTTTGATCCGGCCCATCCTGAATGGCGTCTTGGCGACGAGAGAATAGTCTGGACCCAGGAGCGTTACCCGCCCTTTCCCGGAGAAAAACCAGCGCCGTTCTCGGACGACGGACAGCGTTTCAGGGCCTTTCCCGAACTGGGCGGAGGCAGGGTGGTCAGGCTCAGGGCCATGGCGGCGCCTGTACAGCGCATCAACCGGGGAAGCTGAGGGAAAAAAATTCTTCTTCCTGTCCTGATTCCCGTTCTACCATGACATCAAGGCGCTTGAGATCCGGCGCGTTTTTCAGCATGGGCCCGGCGCGTTCAAGACGGGACCTGACGCGGCAGCTTGCCAGGCAGCGGACATCGTAGCGCGGCGCCAGCGATGACAGGAGCCGGGCGCTTACCGCGGGGGGGCCGAACAGCGAATAGCCGGCTATTTCCGCATAACTAAAAGCACATTCACCTATGTCAATGCCGAAACACCAGGCTTTGTCCGTTCCGCGCAAAAACTCCAGCGCCGCAAACAGGGCCCTGTCCAGGGGGTCCTGGGCTTCCCCTTTTTTTTGCTTGCCCGTACCCAGAGGCGAACCAAAGGCGGCAAGTATAAGGTTCCCGTCGCAGCCGGCAAGCGCCGCCCCGGCCTTTTTAAGAAGCGCCCCGGCTTCCTCACGGTACGCCCTGAGACGTTCCGCGGCCAGAAGGGGAGACTCTTTTGCCCCGGGAGCGGGGATGTAGCGGACAGCCAGAACCAGCGCCCCGGCGGCGCGGACTTCCTCCGGATAGTGAAGTCCGGCCCTGAGTACCTGGCGCAGCGCCGGTTTTGACGCATAGGGCGCGTAGGCCCTGCGTATAACGCGGCGTCCGTGATTCCGTATCACAAGGGCGGTAAGGGCCGAAAAGAGGGACGCCGCGAAGACCGCCGCGCCGGGGACAAGGGGATCTATCCAGCGGCCGCCGAAGATAAGCGCCGAGGAAAAGGCCGAAAAGGCGAGGACGGCAAGGAACAGGCCCAGAACCGCAGCCGTTACTATGCCCTTCCTCCGCAGGATGAAGGCGGCGATTACCACTGAAGAGAAGGCCCAGAAAAAAAGTTCAATATTCTCGGCCGGGGTAACGGCGGCCCCTGAAAGTATGCTGTTTACGAGAATCAGGGAGGCCTCGCTGTCTGTGGGATTCGCCCCGCCGCCGTCTGCCCCGGCAACGCCGTCCTTAAAAAAAGCGCCGCTTTGGCCGAGTACGCAAAACGCGGAAGAGAGACTTTCGGAAAGTTTTTTTCTCAAGGCCGACAGCGTTTCATAGGCTGAACGGGTTTCGGCAAAAGAGGCTATGAGCAGGGTTCTCAGGGAACGCAGTCTCTCCCTTCCCTGTTCATCTATTTCGTTTTGGGCTATAAGTTCCTCATAGCCTGTTACCAGGGAACTTTCCACGGGACCGGAAAAAAGTTCGGCAAGGCTTTCCATATATTGAGCCCTCAGGCTGAGCCACGCCTCTTCCCTTTCGCCGCCGCCCAGGGTAAAAAATTCTTCCCCGGCTGCCTGGGCGAACTCATACAGAAAGACCGGATACTTTTCAGGTTCAAGGCTGTCAAAATAACCGGCCTTCCGCATTTCCTGGAGGCGGCGGTAGAGTTCCCTGTCCAGTTCCTCATATTCAAGAAGTTCTCTACTGTCAAGAACGGTAAAACCCTTTTCCGGCGCCTGGAAGATCAGGGCGCCCCGCGCGTCAAGGGGAACAAAAATATCGCCTGAATCTTCGCCCCTGAGCGTCAGGCCCAGTTCGTTCCGGGAAACAGTATGGAGATTGAACTGCCTTTTAAGCGCCGCGTAGGCAATATGTTCCCGTTCCCCGCCTTCCTGATAAAGAACCGGGGCGATGCGCCTGAGCCTGCCGTCGCTGTCCGGTATGCTCCGGGAATACCAGGGTGTATCCCGGCGCTCCTCCAGCCTCGGATATACGGCGCCGGCTATCCAGACCCGGTCAAGCCCGGCGGTTTCCGGGCCCGGCAGGACCCTGCGGTTCATGCCGGAAACGAGCCTTTCCTTGCCCCGGTCTATAAGGGAAAGAAGTTCTCCCACATAGCGCTCGGTATCGCCGGGCCGCACCGACCCGGTCCGTATGGCCTGAAAAAGAACGCGCACATTCTCGCCGATAAGGCTGAATTCTTCCTCAAAGCGCCTGAGGGTTTCTTCCGGGTCTTCGGGGCTGCCGGCCGAAATGCCCGGCACCGGCGTCTGGACAACCAGGGAAGCGGCGTTCATTTCCATGAGCACGCGGAGGGCCAAAGAAAGTTCACGGGGATCAAGGGGCGGTTCTCCCTCCTCACGGGAGAGGCCGGGATTTTCAGAGGTCCTGATGAGAACCAGTGAAGGGAGGGCCGCCGGAGCCGCGCGGCGTTCCATGAGGCTGTCGTACAGGCCGCCCAGGCGGGGGCCCCGGCAGAGGAAGACGCCCAGGAACGCCGCCGCACTTCCCCCCAAAAGGGCGATGATAATTCTTGCAATGGCTATTTTCCGCGTCATAGCCGTGTCTTTCATGGAAGCGCGCCGCATACCTCTTTATTTTCGGCGTATTTCAGGATATATTCTTTATTAGATACAAAAAAATCCTGGCTTGGGGAAGGACTCAGGTCTTAGGGCCGGATTGAGGAGGTTGTATGTATTTTTCGAAAGTTTCATGGTATATGGTCTGCGCCGTGTTGTTTCTCGCCCTGGCGTCAGGCTGCGCCAAACCCCCGGTGGAAGAAATGAACGCGGCCAGGGAAGCGGTTACCAGGGCCGAGAACAATGCCAACGCGCTTGCCTATGCCGCCGACGGCGTGAGGAGGGCGAGAAGCGCCCTTGGGCGTATGGACGAAGAGGCAAACGCCAAGCGTTATGACGCGGCCAAAATCGCCGCCGCCGAAGCTGTCGCCGCTGCGGAAAAGGCTGTCAGGGACGGGCAGGAGGCTTCCGCAAAGGCCGCCGACAACGCTTCCAATCTGATTGTCGCCGCCAAAACCGAAATACAGGCGGCCGAACAGGCCCTGGACGCGGCCATGAGAAGCGGGGTAAGGAACATCAATTTCGGCGAGCTCAACAGCGCCGCGGGAGACGCCTGGAAGTCGGTTGAGCAGGCTGAAATAAGCCTCGCCCAGGGCAGGGCCCAGGACGCGGTGAACGGCGCCGGGGAAGCGCGGAGAAACGCCGCCCGGATAAGCCTGGCCCTTTCGGAAGGAGCCCGCGCCGGGTCCCGGAAACAATAAACCATGGCCGGCTCTTTCATTGATAAATTTTTCTCTCTCTTTCATTCCGGCGATACCGAGTCGGACAAAAAAAAACTGGTCAAGCAGCTTGTCAAGGACCTTTCAAAAAACAAATACGGACGCTTTTACAAAACCAAGGGTGAAGAAGTTACGCCGGCCTTTGCCAAGTTTTTTTACGACATGTATAAAATCATATCCCCGGCCCAGGTCTTTCTCCAGAACGCCGGTAAATCGGACCAGCTCAAACAGATGACCGTTGAATTCTTCATGGATAAAAAACACCTCGCCCTCCAGTCCAGAATAGGCAAAGAAGCCATAGAAGAACGGGGCAGGGGCGCGCAGATCAATGTCCTGGCAAAGCAGGTCCGCGAGGAACTCAGCCAGTTCGTCGCCGGTTTTGACAGTGAGCGCATCAGGGCCATTGAGGAATGTTATAACCTCATCATTGCCTTCGCGAAATTCACCAATTTTGATTTTTTCTTTCTTCTTAAAAAATTCGACGCCAATATTTCAGAGCGGAATTTCACCTATCAACCCCGCTTTGATTCCATCAGGGCGGAATATGTGAGCGACGATATCAAGGATTTTCTTGAACCTGCCGGAGCGGTAGATCCCGACCAGAACTGGAAATCCGCGTTTGAGGTGCTCAAGCTATACAAGGGCGGCATGGATGTGGTCAACCATGCCCACTGGGCCAAACTCCTTGCCTATCTCAGAGATGTAAAGCGTTCAAAAATTTTTGAACTCATGGTCCGGCATATAGACAAGGACCCTTTCTGGCAGTTCACGCCGCAGATGCCGGATGAGAATATCGTTGACCCCTATATCCAGAAGAAGAAGCACGATACCGAAGAGGCGATTAACGGCATACAGAACAGCAAGCGCAACGCCCAGATAAACCAGCTTGCCCAGACGGTTTTCGGTTCCGCCGATGTGGAACGGATGAAGTACTACACCAACAAGCAGAACGAAATCTACATCAAGAAAAACATGGGGGGCTTTACCCGGATTCAGGGGATCAACTATCTCAAAGCCTTTCTTCTGGATTACTTTAAGAAGGACATACGGGAACTCTGCGACCTCTTTTTGATACGGGGCCAGTGGGTTTCCCAGGTGCTTTCCCAGCAGATGTCCGAAGGTTTTCACGCCCTCATGGCCGTTGCGGAGGAGATACTTGTCTTTGACGAAAAGCTCGGCGAAGACGGTGAAAACGGCTCGCGCCTCAAGGCGGCCATGGTAAAAGTTGACCGGGACAAGGGCCAGGCAAAATACGTCCGCATCATACTCAAGGCGGTAAACGAAGAAGCCGTCCACATGATAACAAAGGCGGCCCAGGCCCTCATCGTGGTAGGCAAACACCTTAAAAGCGCCCTGGAAGATTTTCAGAAAAGCCCCCACGAACTCATCATTAACTGGAAGGAACTTGAAACAAGCTCCGGGGAGCCTTTGGCAAAAAGAATAGCGGGAACTTACAAAAAAATTTATTTCTTTGTACAGATGCTGCAGTTCTTTGCCCGGAGCGAAGAAGAAGAGTAGGAGGAAATTATGCAGAAAGATACTTTTACCCTGTTCGTGAAATACAACAGGACGGCGAATGAGGGTATGAATACCGTCATCAAAACCCTTAGCCCTGAGGAATGGGACAAAGACCTGGGAGGCTATTTCAAATCGATCCGGGGTTTGTGTTCCCATCTTTATGTTTGCGATTTCAACTGGCTCAAGCGCTTTTCAAAGTTCAGGGACTTTGCTGTTTTTAACGACCCGTTTTTTCTCCGGGATATGTATTCTTACAGGGAAGTTCTTTTTCCTGATATTGGGGAATATCTTTCAAAGCGGCCCGTACTGGATGAGAAGATGATCGCCTTTGTTGATGAGATAAGCGGCAAAGATCTACAGTCATCGATACAATACACCGGTTCAGGCGGAACGCCTTATGAAAGGAATTTCGGCGGCGCCCTGATGCAATGCCTTAACCACGAAACTCACCAGCGGGGGATGATCTCATTCTGCCTTGAAATGCTGGGCAGGGATAATGATTTTAGTTCTTTCGGGCAGGTGTATAAGTAGAGTTATGCGCCATTATCTTTAATAAATATTTGCCTTCTCAACTGGTCAGCAGCCGTTTCTGATACTGCAAGGGGCTGATTGTCGTAAGCTGATAAAAACAGCGCCGGAACGTGGAGGGGGCCATATTAACCCGCTTTGCCAGGCCGTCGATAGTAAACGGCTTGTTATAATTATCCCTGAGCCAGTGCAGCGCCTGTACAATTTGATTGCTTTGGGAACCGATAGTGTGGATTTTTTTCAACTGGCTGCCCAAAGGCCCCATGAGCAGACGGTAGTGTATTCCCCGGATAATCATGGGGGCCAGTACCGCTTAAGGACAACGGCTATATAGGGTTTTTCGGGACTTGTCTTCATTATCCTTCCCTCACCCGGCAGGTCGACACCCAAAAAACCGCATCGGAGGAGTAGGCGCGTCCCTGCGTATTGTCCAGAGTCCTTTTATTCCCGTATCGAAACTGCCCGGTTCAGGCATTAACCTAAGAAGGGTTTCTATGAGGAGGCTGTTTGTTTTATCCGGGTCTATACGGCGCTTTCCTTCCATGCCAGATACCCTCTCCGTTTTTGAAAGGTATCCTCTCCTTCAACCTTTGTCAATGAAATGAGCAGATTAGGCAAAAAATAGGTCATTTCGTGTAATTATTTCCCCTGGGGTCATGGTTAAAATAAATATACTTATGCGGAGAAACCATTAACACCGGATTCAATATTTGAATGGATATAAGGAGGCTCAATAATGTTACAGATTGAAGAACAGAAGGCTGTTACGGCGGGTACTGATTTTCCCAATTTGTAGGTTTTTGTACGTTCTGCCTCCAGCGGCGGCAAAATACACAACAGTCGTGTGGACTTTAAGCGCAAAGGAAGTATATATTGGTTGACAGGAGAGAACGATGAAAAACAGAAAACAAGGAACGTTCTACTTTTTAGGTGTCGCCCTTATGTGCGCCGCGATAAGCGCGTTTTCAGGCTGTAACAGCCAGAAAACCGACACACAAACCCAGGAAACAGAGGAGCCCCCCGCACAGGCACCTCAAACAGGGAATCCCGCGACGGTCTACTTTACCACCGACATAAGCCCCGCCGGTTTAAGCGCGGTTTATGAAGCCCTGGGGCGTAAAGTAAGCGGCAAGGTGGCGATCAAACTCAGCACCGGCGAACCCGGCGGCCATCATTTCCTTTCGCCGGACCTGATTAAAGACTTGGTGCAATCGGTGGACGGTACGATTGTCGAGGGCAACACCGCCTATGGGGGACGCCGCGTCAGTACCGCTATGCACAAGCAGGTTGCCATAGATCATGGCTTTGCCGCGATAGCGCCGGTGGATATTCTCGACGAGGAAGGAAGCATCACCTTGCCCTTTGCCAATGGGAAGAATATCACCGAAAATTACGTTGGTTCCCATTTTTCCAATTATGA
>JAISCK010000223.1 GCA_031265635.1 Spirochaetaceae bacterium | reverse complement strand
CGGCCGGGATTGGGGCAGTGGCAGGGAATGAGTTCATCGCCTGAACGGGCCATGATGAGGAAACGGTTCGGCCTTCCGGCAAAGAAGGCTTCCCGGTCATTGGAGAAAAGCGTAAGAGGGCCGCTGTCTTTTGGATTCACCGTTATGGGCAATTGCCGGCCTACATTTTTTTACTCTTCTTCAAAATAATCATTATCTGTTTTTTTAATTTCATAAATTTGTTGATGTGATACTCCGACATTATATTCGATCATTAGTTCGGCCAATTGGATACCGTCAATTAATATAATTTTTGTCTCATTTTTCGGGCTGTATTCAATTGCATCTTTAGAAAATGTTGAGGCTGTTATAAATATACCTTTTTTTGCGCCTTGACCAGCTAAAGCACCCACAAATTTCTGCAATTCAGGTCTACCTACAATATTTCCTTCCTTCCATCTTTTTGCTTGTATATATATTACATCCAGTCCTAATTTATCTTCTTTTATTGTACCATCTATTCCTTCATCTCCGGTTTTTCCTATCGCTTTTCCAGCATCCTTTATTGAGCCGCCATAACCCATTTTTACCAGTAAATCGACAACCAGTTTTTCAAAGAATGTATAGGAAACATTTCGTACTTTATCAAGAATTTCATCAGCCAGCGTTCTTTTGATATTTTGAAATGCGGTTTCCATTAATTCTTCGGGAGTATGCGTTTCCATTTCATTAACCGATTCATCGCCAGATCTATTTTGATTGGTAATATTTAAAAATTCATTATATTCATCAAATTGTTTTAAGAATTTCATATCAATGCTGTCTATATTTTTTTCCAATACGGACAAACCCCTGTCGGTTATCTCAATACACCCTCTCCGGGGATAGCTTAACAACCCTGCTTTTTTTAAATGAGTTTTCGCCCATCCGCTTCTGTTTTCAAATATTGGCTGCTTCCCACTTGGCAATAGTTCTTTTTTTTCCTCTTCGGTTAATTGAAAGTATTCGCTTAATGCATTAATAACATCCCGAAATATATGGATATTTTTATCTGAAGATATTTTCATAAGAGGAAACATAATTGATTGAAAATCAGGGATATTCACTAAATTCGCCTTTGTTAATATATATCTTTATATTACAATATTGTCAACTATGAATTTTCGGGGCATTTCTCACAACTTCCCACTGGGTGATCAGCATGCCTGAAAGCATGAGTATAGAACCCAGTATGGTCCAGGGCCCCAGGTGTTCCGAGAGGATGATGACCCCTCCCAGGGCGGCAAAACATCCTTCGAGGCAGAGTATAATGGTAGCGTGGGCGGGCGGCGCGTCTTTTTGGGCGACTACCTGGAGGGTATAGGCTATGCCCACCGAGGCAAGGCCGCCGTAGAGTATGGGAATGAGGGCATCGCCCAGCGGGAAAGTTCCGGGGGTAATCCTGCCGGTGAGGGCGGCGGCAAACTCCGGCAGGGAGAGCCAGGGCTGGAGAGGGAAGCCGGGGGCGATGAAAGACATCCAGGACGGAACAGCCGGTTCAAAAAGCAGTGTGGCGATAAAGGCATAGAAACCGCACCAGGCGAACTGGCCCGAAGAGAGGATCAGGGGATCGGTTTTTTGCACCAGTCTGTCGATAAGCAGAACATGAAAGGACCAGAATACGGCGCTGGCAATGGTGAGGATATCTCCGGGATTGACGCGGTTCACGCGGCCTGCGGCGCTGATGAAGTAAAGGCCCCCAAGGGTACAAACAGCGCCTATCCAGGTGGGAACGCCGGTTTTCTTTCCCAGGGCAATGCCGAAGATGGGGGTAAGCACCACATAGAGGCCGGTGATAAAACCGGCGTTCCCTACGGTGGTGAACATGATGCCAAACTGCTGGAGAACTACGGCGACAAAGAGCAGGGAACCGGCAAGGAAAGAGGCGCGAAAGGCCGTTCCGGCGGATTTCTTTTTGTCCTGGTTTTCGGGATTTTTTGCCCTGCCTGATTTGAAGTATAAAATAAGGGGAAGAAGCGAGACGCTCCCCAGGATAAAACGTATGGCGTTATAGGTAAAGGGTCCGACATATTCCATGCCGGAACGCTGGGCGACAAAACCAAAACCCCAGATACCGGCGGTGAGCAGCAATAAAAGATCCGCCCTTACAGCGCGTTTGTTCATACTAAGAGCTTGTCCGGTATCTCAGTGTTCCTCACGGATCAAGACTTCGGAAAAACCGGCCCTGCCGAGTGTTGACGCCACTGATTGTATATCATTGCCCCTGATCCCGACAAGAACCACCCGGTACATTTCACCGTATTGTTCATAAGCCGGCTCAAGACCCGCGGATTTGAGCTTTTCAAAGGCGTCGACCGCGTTGCGGGGAAGTCTATAGGACCCTACCTGGAGGCGGTATATTTTTGAACTTTCAGCGGGCCCGGGAATTATTCTTGCCGCTCCGGCCTGGATTGGGGACAGAGCTTGAACCGGCCGGGCGGGAACTGTCCAGACCTGTGGAACCTGTGGAGGCGGGGACAGAGCTGCCTGGACCGGGGACAGAGTTACCTGAGCCTGGGGTTCAGGCCGGGATGCGGCGGCTGCCTGGACCTGAACCGGGGACAGAGCTTGAGCCGGCTGGACAGGGGGCGTCCTGGCCTGTGGAGGTGGGGACAGAGCTGCCTGAGCCGCTGGTTCAGGCCGGGATGCGGCGGCTGCCTGGGTCTGGGGTGGGGACAGAGCCTGAACCGGCTGGACAGGGGCTGTCCTGGCCTGGGGAGGCGGGGACAGAGCTGCCGTTTGCCCGGTAAGGGTTTCGATGCGTACCGGGGCGGTCCCGGTGGCAACAATATCAAGAAGCTCGGCGGCGGCCTGGGAAATATCTATGATACGGGCGGCCACAAAGGGGCCCCGGTCATTGACCTTGACCACGGCCTGGCGGTTGTTTTGCAGATTGGTAACTTTGAGGACGGTTCCGAAGGGGAGGCTGGGATGGGCGGCGGTCATGAGCCTGGGATCGAAAATTTCCCCTGACGCGGTCGGCCTTCCGGCAAATTCCGCGCCGTACCAGGACGCTATGCCTTCCTGCCTGAAACCGACGGTCTGGGCGGACAGCGCCGCGATGCCCGAAACGATTACATAAATGAAGAGAAACGTTAACCTTTTCATACTTCCTTATCGGAAGTTTAGGGAACCCAAATGAGTTTGTCAGGCGCCGATTCGTTGATAAATATCTTCTCGTATTTCCCCGAATGGCTTACGCCGGGATTTTCGGGAAAATAGGTTTTTCTGAAAAACCATACTATGTCGGCCATAGCCGTGACGGAACTGGTCGGAGAATAGCGGTACCAGATTTCTTCCTCGCTGAGGGTTTTTTTGGCGGCCTGATCGTCTACCAGTTCAGGGTCGGTAAGGCGGCGCAGTTCCGTACGGAGCCCGCCGAAATGGGTACAGCCCACGGAAAGCATACGCAGATGTTCGTGGTCATCCATCCAGTAAATTTCGTAAATTCCGGCCACAGAGGGCACTTTGGCGTTGATTTCCCAGCGGTCGGCTTTACTGAGCTTCGACCATGTGATAAAATAATGAATGTCCTGCCCCCGTTCCTGGAAAGTGATACCATATTCCATGGGAGAAATATAGCACAGTACAGTTAAATTTTCCATACATAATGAGAAGAAATAATGTATAAAATAGTATACTGTTTTTATGATTGTGTATACGAACTATCAAAATTTCAATCTATAACTCTTTATTGAATAACGAGATATAAAAACCTTTCCAAAAAGGGTAATCTTGGCATGGAATTTGCAGGTGTATTATGGACTTTTGTCCAAAGGATGATGTATGACGAGGACCAAACCAATTAAAAAAAACACGACGTCGGACGATGCTTTGAAAATCTATTTCAACAAGATCAAAGACATACCCCTGCTCAGTTTTGAGCAGGAGCTGGAACTTTCCAAGCGTATACAACAGGGAGATGAAGAAGCAAAACGAAAACTTATTGAATCCAACCTCAAACTGGTGGTAAAGATAGCCAGAGCCTATATGGTGCCTGATATTCCCTTTCTTGACCTGATTCAGGAGGGAAATATGGGCCTCATTCACGCTGCCGAAAAATACGACCATGCCAGGCAGGTGCGTTTTTCTACCTATGCCAACTGGTGGATCAAGCAGGCCATATCCAGGGCCCTTTCCAACAAGCGGAGGTCCATACGCCTGCCCCACCGGAAAGAAGCGATATTGAGAAAGATTCAGGCCGCCTATCACAGCCTGACCCAGACCCTGAAACGCCAGCCTTCCATCACCGAAGTTGCCGGTGAAATCGAACTTCCGGTCAGCGAGGTTACCGAGACGCTCACCATCGCCAACAACATAGTGTCCCTTGAGTCCGACACGGAAGACGGCGACACTGCTTCCATCATGGAGGTCTATGAGGATTACACCTACAGCCCCGAAAAGGATTTGATGAAAAAATCAATACATGCCGAGACCATGCGTTTCCTCTCCTGCCTCAAGGAGCGGGAAAAGCGCATACTCATGTACCGGTATCAGCTTACCGGACAGGAACCCTATACCCTCAAAAAGATAGGCGACCGTATGGGTCTTTCATCAGAGACAGTCAGGCAGATAGAATTGAAGGCCCTGAGAAAGATAAAGACAGCCGCCGCGTCTGATCCGGAAAAGTTTTATTTGCTCAAGGCGATGTAGGGTCCGCCGGCGGCCTTGACGCAAGCTATGCTTAAAGCCTATCTTTTCTCCCAGTGAAGGTATCCAGCAGGAAGGGGCGGAAAAAAAAGCCAAAATATAAAAAAGGCCGGCGGCTGGGCTTTGCGGACCGGGCCGGGGCGGTGTTCGTCGCGGGATGTTTGATTTGCGCCGCTTTTGCCCTTACGCTTGTCGTATTGTACCGCGCGTCGGCAGCCGGGCAAAAGCGGGAAGCCCTTGAACAGGCGGAGGACCCCGCGCGGCCTCTGGCCGGCGGCGGACAGCCTGAGCGGGCGGGGAATGAGCGCTATGCCGCCCCGGAAAATCCGGCTGCGGGATCGTCAGGTCCGCCTGAGCTATCAAGACCTGCGGCAGGATCGCCGGGCCCGGCGCTGGAATCGCCTGGTCCGGTTGCTCCAATGTCCGTCCCGGCGGCAGGTCCGGCAGCCGCTCCGGTGTCAGGCTTGTCAGGTCCGGTTGCGGGACCGCCTGCCCGCCCCCCTGAATTGCCCCGCAGGCGGACGGTTGTTTTTGTGATAGACGACGCGGGAAACAACCTGCGGGAGCTTGACGCTTTTCTTAACCTGTCCCTTCCCCTTACCATCGCGGTGCTGCCCGGACTTCCGTATTCAGCCGAGGCCGCGAGGAGAATACGGGCGGCGGGCAAGGAAGTGTTTCTTCACCAGCCCATGGAAGCCCTGGGCTCGCAAGACCCCGGTCCGGGGGCGATTTACGCGGGGATGAGCGCCGAAAAAGTCAGGGCCATACTGGAGCAAAACCTGGCCGAGCTGGGACCTGTAGCGGGAATGAACAACCACCAGGGTTCCCGTATAACCATGGATGAAGCGATAATGGAAACGGTTCTTTCGGTATGCCGGGAAAAGGGGATATACTTTCTTGACTCGAGAACTACCGCGGATACAGCGGCGCCTGTCGCCGCGAGACGCCTTGGAATAATGATAGGAGAACGGGACGTGTTTTTGGACAACATTCAGGACAAGGCGGCCATGATCCGTTCTGTTCACGAGGGACTTGACCGGGCCGAAAAGAAAGGCGCGGCGGTGATGATAGGCCATGTGTGGTCATCAGAGCTTGCGTCTGTTCTTGAGGAGCTGTACCCCGAACTTGCTGAACAGGGCTATTCGCTTTCAACGATTTCGCGGTTCATGATGGAGAGCGCGGCCGGTGAAAGTTCTGGGTATTGAATCTTCCTGCGACGAGTGCGCCGCCGCCGTGGTGGAGGACGGAAGGTTCATACTGTCCAATGTCGTGGCTACCCAGATACCCTTTCATAAGGCGTGGAACGGCGTAGTCCCCGAAATAGCCAGCCGCAAGCATACCGAATGGATTATGGGAGTGGCGGACAAGGCACTGAAAAAGGCGGGCCTCGGTCCTGAGGGAATAGACGGCGTGGCGGTTACTTCCCGTCCCGGCCTCCTGGGTTCCCTCCTTGTGGGCCTGACCTTTGCCAAGGCTTTTGCCTTCAGCCGGGGGCTTCCGTATATTGCCTGCGACCACATGCTCGGCCACCTTTACGCGCCGCGCCTTGTATACGCCTCCGGTACGGAGTTCCCCCCCTATCCTTTTATCGGGCTGCTTGTCTCAGGGGGGCACAGCATCATCTGCCGGGTAGAAGATTTTGACAGGGTAACGGTCCTTGGGACCACTATTGACGATGCCGCCGGAGAAGCCTTTGACAAAGTGGCAAAATTCTACGGCTTTGGCTATCCCGGCGGCGTGTGCATTGACAGGCTTGCCCAAAAAGGCGACAGCGGGGCCTTTCGTTTCCCCCTGCCCAATCTTCACAAGGGCAGCCATGACTACGACCTTTCCTATTCGGGACTCAAGACAGCGGTCATCAACCAGCTTGAACAATTCAGAATCAAAAAAGCCTCTGATGATGAAAGTGAAAAGGCCAATATAGCCGCCTCGTTTCAGAAAACCGCCGTTGACATACTGCTGCGCAGCCTGTTCCGCGCCGCCGAGGATACGGGCCTTTCCGTCATAGTGGCCGGAGGAGGCGTGGCCGCCAATTCCTGTCTCCGTTCTTCCCTTGCCGCCAGAAAAGACCTCCGCTGTATTTTCCCTCCCCTTGAACTGTGCGGGGACAACGGCGCCATGATAGCCGGCCTGGGCTACCAGTACCTTGTCCGGGGCGAAAGCTCCGGCCTTGACGCGCCGGCCTCGGCCAGGGTAAGCGGCTTCAAGCGAAAGTACCCCTAGCTTGCCGCGTTTTTCCGGAGCAGTATCATCGCGTGGCTTCCATAGACGCGGAGCCACCTCACGTTTATAGTAAGCGTATGTATGTGGTTCTGTTTGTGGCATCTGTTTTGGCGCTTCTTTATGGCCTTACGCTGCTTGTCATGGCCCGTGTGATCTTCCGCCAGCTTTTCGGACGGACTTTCCATACTCTTGAATACTCGCGGCAGCGTTGTCTTGAGACCGGCGAGTTTGATCCTGCCCTTGAGGAACTGCCCTGGGAAAAGGTTTCGGTTTTCTCCCCAAAGAGGAACGCGGCTGTCGCCGTATACGCGCTCCCGGCACAAAAAAGCGCCGGAGACGGGACCGTCATCGTGCTTCACGGCCTTACCTGGACCCACTACGGTTCTTTCAAGTACGCCAGGGCTTTTATCGAAAGGAACTGGAACGCGGTGCTTGTTGACATGAGCGGCCACGGGGCAAGCGAAAAGGGAACCATTCCCGTTCCTTCCTACGGATATTTTGAAAAGTACGATCTTGACGCGGTGCTTGACTGGGTTCTGGCCCGCTTCCCCGAAAAGCCCTTTGTGCTTATAGGAGAATCCCTGGGGGCGGCCACGGCGCTGCAATACGCCCCCCTGGGCGCTCCGCCCGGCGCGGGCAAAGAAACGTGGAAGATACAGGGCATCATAGCCGACTGCCCGTATTCTTCCATGGCCGACGCCGTTGACGCGCGGTCTAGCTATCTGCGTATCCCGTTCTTTTTTGCCAGACCCGCGCGGAAGCTCGTCTCGTTTGTTATACGCCATACGCGGGGTTATGCGCTGGAAGACGCCTCGCCCCTGGCAGGGGCCCTGTCAAGCCCGGTCCCCGTGCTTCTTATACACGGCGACGCCGATGACTATGTTCCGGCGGAACTGTCCCGCCGCATAGCCGAAAAAAGAAAGGAGCGGGGCGCGGGTCCTGTCTCCCTTGTGCTGATACACGGCGCTCCCCATGCGAAAAGTATTATTACGGACAGTGAAACCTGGTTCAAGGCGGCCTTTGAATTTATAGGCCGTGAATGCGGCTTAGCTTGCCAAAAATAGAGGTGCTTTCATGAAGAAATCAAGATTTGCGTTGTCCCTTCTTTTGCCGGTTCTGTTTTTTTCCTGCGCCGGGAGCGCCGCTCTCAAGGCTCTTTATACCCCCGGAGTCTATGAGGGAAGGGGAGAGGGTTATTTCGGGCCGGTGATACTTGAGGTAACGGTGAGTTCCGGCGCGATTATTCAAATTGATGTATTACAGTATTCCGATACCCAGGGTATAGGAACAGCGGCCTTTGACGAGCTTACGGCTTCGGTACTTGACGCCAATACAGCCGATGTGGATATAGTAACCGGAGCTTCGTATTCGAGCCGGGGTTTTCTGGACGCCCTGGAAGACGCCCTGCGCAAGGCCGCCCTGTAAGGCAAAAAAAACGGCGTGAGGCGCTATGCCCCCGCCGTTTCATGACCCCCGCGCGGGGAGCTTCCGCTTAGTTGCCTTTCGCGGCCCTGGCCGCGGAAGAGCCGGCTATGCGGCCAAAAATAACAATGTCTGCTACGGCATTGCCGCCTATGCGGTTATTGCCGTGGATTCCTCCGGTAACTTCGCCCGCGGCAAAGAGGCCGGGTATGGGATTACCCAGGGCGGAGATAACCTGGGCCTGGGTATTAATCTTGACGCCGCCCATGGTGTGGTGTACTCCGGGGGCTATCTTGATGGCGTAATAGGGAGCGCGGGAAAGGTCCTTCTCCATGCCGGTACTCCGGTTAAAGGCGCTGTCCCTTTTGGCTCTTACCGCGGCGTTCCATGTTGAAAGGGTCTCCGCGAGGACCGCCGGATTTATGCCCAGCTTGCCCGCGAGATCCTGTATGGTCGCCCCTTCGGTAACTATGTTGTTGGCCACATAACCTTCAATGGCCCTGAGACCTTCCCGTAGCGCCTGATCAAAGACTATGTAGGCAAAGCCTTCGTTCTGGGCTATGACCGCCGCGGAAACCACATCCCTGGTTCCCATTTCGTTGGTAAAGCGCCTTCCGTCCTTGTTTACAAGAATGGCGCCGTCGCCCCGTACCGCTTCGGTAACCATGATGGAGGTAGTCTGTTCCACCGTGGGGTGAATCTGTATCTGTTCAATATCCACAAGGGCGGCGTGTATTTTTTCGGCCATTACTATGCCGTCGCCGGTAGCGCCGGGAGTGTTGGTGGTAACAAAGCCCTTGAGTTCGGGCCGGTACCTGGTATACATGGCCTCGTTGGCGCCGAAACCGCCTGTGGCGAGGACAACGGCCTTTCCGTTAAACGTATAATTTTTTGAAGACGATTCCGCCCTGACTCCGGTAACTCTGCCCTGGGAATCAACGATGAAGTCGCTTGCCCTGGTATTGAGATATACGGGAATATTGAGTTCGGCAAGTTTTTTCTCAAAGGCCGCGACCAGGTAAACGCCTACCGCTGAACCGTCAGCCGGCTGGTGGATGCGCCTGTTGGTCGCCCCGCCGGAAAAAGAAACCCTGGGGAGGGGAGCGCCTATGGAATCGAGCCAGTTAATGGCCTCCGCCGAACTCTGCGCGAGTATGGTTACCAGTGAACGGTCGGCTATATTGCCGCCGCCCTTCATGGTATCGTCGATAAAAGTCTGTACCGAATCGCTGATATTCTGTTCTTTCTGGTACTTGGTCTCGGCGGCGTTCATGCCTCCGGTTGACTTTGAGCTGTTGCCGCCGAGCATGGCCATCTTCTCGATGATGACCACATTGAGGCCCGCCTGTTTGGCTATGATGGCCGCGGACATTCCCGCGCCGCCGCCGCCTATGACCACTACGTCGGCATTTACCGTTTCGCTGGTCCTGGCCCTGCCCGAAACCGTTTTTCCGGTAAGTTTTGCCGGATCAACACCGGCGGAACGGAGGGCCGCGTTGACCGCCTCGATCACCGCGCGGCTCGATACCGACGCGCCGGCAATGGCGTCAACCTGGGTAGTCTGCCGCTGCACAATGATGCCGGGCAGTTCCGCTATGGCTACGCTGCCTATACTCTGGCTTTCATGATCGCCGGTAACAGTAACCGACACTATGGCCGAATCGGACAGCTCAACCCTGGCGACAACGTCTCCGCCAAAACCCTTGGCTGTACCTTCGTAGACGCCGGGGGTAAACGCGGGAACGCTTGCGCATCCCGCGGCAAAACCCGCCAAAAGAACCAGTAAAAGTCCCGCGGCGGCGGTCCTTCCCGCAAGTTTTTTGATAGATAACCTCATGTATCCTTCCTTTGGGTGCTATAATTACACCACCCCATCTAAATCTAAGATTTATGAATGGTGAAGTCAAGGAAAAAATACGACTTACAGAAAACATATTCTGAAATTTTACGGCCTGTTTTGGGGCAGGTCCTTTGGGTCCGGTGGATTCTTATTGCCTCCTGTGGTACAGTTGGGCCATGAGCGACTGCCTGTTCTGTAAAATCATTTCCGGGGAAATACCCGCGAAGAAAATCTATGAAGACGGCGATATGCTGGCGTTTCACGACGTGAACCCCCAGGCGCCCCTTCATTTCCTCCTGATTCCCAAACGGCATATCGGGAACATCATGGAGCTTGAAGAAGGAGACGCGGGCCTTGCCGGGCGGCTGCTCTTCAAGGCCCAGGAACTTGCCGTTGCCCTGGGCTGCGGCGAAAAGGGCGCCCGCTTTGTCATCAACTGCAAGACCGACGGCGGGCAGACCGTGGATCATCTGCATATCCATGTTCTGGGCGGAAGGCCCCTTGCCTGGCCTCCGGGCTGAGATATGGTTAAGCGCGTCCGGCCCTTTTGATCAGCACCATGAGGAGGGCAATGTCGCCCTGCCTTATTCCGGGGACGCGGGCGGCCTGGCCCAGGGTAAGGGGCCGCACGGACATGAGTTTTTCCTTTGCCTCCGAGGAAAGGCCGGTGATTCCGGCAAAGTCAAAATCAGGCGCCAGCCTGACGCTGTCCAGTTTGGCGTTCCTTACGGCGGCCCGTTTTTCTTTTTCGATATATCCTGAATATTTAATGTCAAGGGCCGCTCCTTCAATCCATTCGGCGGGATAGAGCTTAAGTTCAGGTATAAAGGGAAGCACATCGTGTATGTCCGCTGTTCCGCCTGAGAGTATCTTTTCAAAACTGTCCCCCTCATGTCCGGCAAGGGCCCCGCTGCGCGGAGCCTCGTTACGCGCCATGCCATCCTCTGCGTCAGGCGAAATTTCCTGAAGCCGCCTTGTTTTAAGAAGTTCCTTTATTTCGTCAAGGCCGGCTGTTTTTTTCATGAACCGTTCCCAGCGCTTCTCGTCCACAAGGCCGGCCTCCCTGCCCCTGGGGGTAAGGCGCTGGTCGGCGGTATCGTGGCGCAGCATGAGCCGGTGTTCCGCGCGGCTGGTGAACATGCGGTAGGGCTCCTTTGTTCCCAGTGTGGTAAGGTCGTCAATGAGAACGCCGGTATAGGCTTCGGCCCTGCCCAGTATGAGCGGCGGCTTTCCCGAAAGTTTCAGCGCGGCGTTGATGCCCGCCATGACGCCCTGCGCGGCGGCCTCCTCATAGCCTGAACTGCCGTTGGTCTGTCCCGCGGCAAAGAGGCCGGAGAGTGTTTTTGATTCGAGGGTAGGGTAGAGGCCGAGGGGGTCAAGATAATCGTATTCCACCGCATAGGCCGGCCTTACAATGCGGGCCTCTTCCAGCCCCGCTATGGTTCTGATAAAAGCGTACTGCACATCCAGGGGCAGGGAGCTTGAAAGCCCGTTGAGGTACATTTCATTGGTGTACAATCCCTCAGGCTCAATGAACACATGATGCCTTTCCCTTTCGGGGAAACGCACAACCTTGTCCTCTATAGAAGGACAGTAGCGGGGGCCGGTTCCGGTTATCTTGCCTGAGTACAGGGGCGAGCGGCCTATGTTCTCCCTGATGTTCTGGTGGGTTTGTTCGTTGGTATACGCAATCCAGCAGGGAAGCTGCCGGCCCCCGGGAACGCCGCTTTCAACATCAAAAGAAAAGGGCCGCGGCGTTTCGCCGTCCTGCCTTTCCAGCGCCGTGTAATCAATCGTGTCCCCGGCTATGCGGGCGGGAGTTCCTGTCTTGAGCCGGCCTGTCAAAAAGCCCCGCTTCCGCAAATTTGTTCCCAGTCCCAGGGCCGCTCCCTCGCCGAGCCTGCCCTCAGGAGCGTCGTATTCGCCGATAAAAATTTTCCCTTCAAGAAAAGTACCTGTGCAAAGGATCACCGCTTCCGCGCCTATGCTCCGGCCCAAAGCGGTAAGCACCCCTTCAACCTGTTTATTGTCTTTTGAAACAATGAGGTCCGTAACGGTGTCCATGAGTATGCCGAGGTTTTTTTCCCCTTCCAGGGCAAGCCGCGCCTCTCTCTGGTAGACCGCCTTGTCAGCCTGGGCCCTGGGCGCCTGCACCGCCGGTCCCCGGGAACGGTTCAGCACCCGGTACTGTATCATGGAGGCGTCGATGAGCTTTCCCATCCTGCCGCCCAGGGCGTCGACTTCCCGGACAAGGTTGCCTTTGGAAAGCCCTCCCACGGCGGGATTGCAGGAGAGGACGCCTATGCGGTCGGGATTCTGGGTAACAAGAAGGGTGGAAAATCCGAGCCGGGCAGTTGCCAGCGACGCCTCAATTCCCGCGTGGCCTCCGCCTACAACGATGCATCTGTAATCTCCGCCTGAAACCATGACCAACTGTAGCATAAAACAGGCGGCGCATATACCATTTACTTGCCTACGCAAAAACGGCTGAACATGGCGTCCAGTATGTCGGCTGTGGAGACCTCGCCGCTTATTTCCCCCAGGGCGTCTACGCTGTCCCTGAGAAGGGGGGCGACGAGGTCAAGGGGGCCTCCCGCGTCCGCGAGGGCAAGGGCCTCTTTAAGCGAAGCAAGGGAACGGTCCACAAGGAGTTTCTGCCTTTCGGCCGCTATGCCGGGAGCAGGGCGCGTCAGGTCCCCGCAGTCTGATTCGGGAACGAGGGCGGCAATAATGGCCTTTTCAAGCTCTGCCATGCCTTCGCCTGTTTTCGCGCTTATGCCGGTCATTTCGGCCTTCATGGCATCGGGCAGTTTTGCCTTGTCAATCTTGTTCCATACCACGAGAACGGCCGGGGCCGCTCCTCCGTTAGGGGCAATTTCGTTACGGACGGCTTCACCATTATGCGCCATACCTTTAAGTTCCCTGATGAACTCCCTGTCGGCTTCTTCCATTCCGCGGCTTCCGTCAACAAGGTAGAGGGTCAGGCCGGAACGGGCAACAAGGGCCCTGCTTCGTTCTATACCCTGCCTTTCAATCCTGTCCTGTGAATCCTGAAAGCCGGCGGTGTCGGCAAGGCGCACGGGTATACCCCCGATGGAAACCCACGCTTCTATCCAGTCCCTGGTCGTACCGGGTGTTTCGGTAACACTGGAACGCTCTTCCCCGAGCAGATAGTTGAAGAGGCTTGACTTTCCGGCGTTGGGCCTTCCGGCGATTACAAGCAGCGCCCCTTCCTGGCATAGCCTTTCCCGCGCGTAGGAAGCGGCAAGGGCCGCGAGCCTCAGTACCGCCGCGCCGGCGGCTTTTCTGCCGGGAAGAACGTCTTCTGTCCCGCCTGTGCCGGAAGGCGGCGCTACGCCGTCTTCTTCGGAATAATCAAGAAGCAGTTCCGCCCCGGTGAGAACTTCAATTAAAAGGTCTTTTATTTCCTTGATCTCGGTATACAGAAGGCCGGAAAGCCGCCCCGCGGCCTTTTTGAGGGAAAGCTCTGTCTTTGATGAGACCAGTTCCATGACCGCTTCGCAGCGGGTAAGGTCCAGTTTGCCGTGCATGAAAGCCCGGAAAGTGAATTCGCCCCGCAGCGCGTCGCGGAAGCCCAGTTCCCGCAGGCGCTCCAGTATGGAACGGGCCGCCCTGCCGCCGCCGTGGCAGCTTATATCAAGGGCGTCTTCGCCTGTATAGGAACGGGGAGAGCGGAAGACGGAAAGCATCACCTCATCAAGGAGAGCGCCGCCGCTGTCCCTTATCCAGCCGTGCAAAAGGACATTCCCCGGAGCTGTCAGGAGCTTTTCCCCGCGGGAAAAACAGGGCGCGAAAAGTTCCAGGGAGCCCTTTCCTGAAACACGTATAATATCCAGTGCCCCCCGGCTGCCGTCCGTGGCCAGGGCGGCAACAGGAGCCTCATCGCCGTAATACGCCGTATGTGCCATACTGCGCTATCCTGAACGGGCAAGAGAGAAACGGACAAAGAAGGCCGGGGCAGCGGCGGATACCCAAAAACCGGCGGCTCCGTAGCGGCAGAAACGGGCCAGGGCGTAGTAAGGCGAACCTTCTCCGGGGAGCAGTTTTTTCAGGGCAATAGAAAGGAGGCACAGCCCCGCCATGCCGAACACATAACGCAGGGCGAGGCGCAGTCTTTTCGGCGTCCGCCTGATTTCCGCATCGCCGGAACTATCCCCAGGCGCGCGCTGTTCCACAGGAAGCCCGGCGCAAAAAGGGAAGCGGCTTTTCATCAGGACATAGCCGCCCCCAAACCCAAGAAGCAGCCCGCCGGGGCCGGGGTCCCAGGCATGGAGGCTGTTCATCATAAAGGTAAGCAGGGCAAGGGTAATGAGGCGGGCCCTGACGCCCCCGGCTTCGAGCAGGGCCGCGAGCAAGGGAAAAAGCAGCCTGTCCGCCGCGAAAATCAAAAGGCCGGTGAACCACCCCGCCAGGATGTCCGTGGGAAAATGAACCCCCAGATACAGCCTGCTGAGGCTTATAAGAAAAACAACGCACAGGGCGGGAACATATACGGTGGCCTTCTTTTTCCACGAAGCAAGGCCCAGGGCCAGCACCAGGGAAGTCTGCGCGTGCCCCGAAGGCAGCCCGTACCGCCCGGAAACGCCGCCTTCATAGGCCCTGGCCACTCCCGGATCAAGGTCATAGGGCCTGGGCTGGGCAAACAGCATCTTGAGGGAACTGTTAAGCCACGCGGAGAAGAGCAGGAGAAGAGCCAGGCGCAGGGCCCGCCTTTCGTCAACACACCAGAAAAGCAGGGGCACAAGCACAAGATAGGGCACAGGCGAACCGAGAAAACTCAAGCCCTTCATCACCGTGTCAAGAAAAGGGCTTTCGTACTGCTGTATGGACCGTATAAGACTGAGCCCCGCCGCGTATATGTTCATGGAATGAACGTAGCACAGGGCCGCTACGTTACTCCAGAGGGTCTGCGACAATCTTCTGGGAAAATATTGTAAATGGATCTATGTCAATACACTTGCGCGGATCGTGATCGCCGGTCATATCCCAGGCCACTGTGTCATTGATCACAGATAACCTTTCTTTGAAGGTTTTAATGTCCAGCAAAGGCGCAAAAACCGTGCCGGGTTTCAAGAGCGGTTTTGCATCGTACAGCCGCACCGCGCCGTCATTGCAATAAGCGTATACTTCAAAGTTATCCGTTGGCACAGCCTGTACGACTTTCGGCCAAAAATATTTTGTATTGTTCATTTTTTCTCCTAAACCAGGGGCTGTATTTCATTTAACGGCTTTCCGTCCTTTGCCAGCTCCCAATTTTGCATTAACTCTTCTTTATGTATTTCACACCAAGCCAACACCAGTTTCAATTGCTTATTTGGCAAATACCCTTTGTCTATTATACTCTCTTGAATTAACACCGTGGCATTATGCCCGGCGTATTGCACATGAAAATGCGGTGGATTATGTTCGTCCCAATTCATTGTAATCCGTATTCCGTAAAATAGGCTTATTTCTGGCACTTCCACACTCCTCAAATCTTTATCGAAATTATCAACACATCCGAGGCTGTTCCAAAACCAACCGAGTTTTGGAAGCTCATCCAATATAGCGGAGATTTACGGTTCCGTAAAGGGAAAAAGCAAGGGCTGTCCGGAAAGTCCAGACAGCCCTTTTTTAAGCCGCACCTGTTTTGCCGCCAAACCCTTCACTCTTCCTTCTTCGCCTTATGCACCGTTACGGTTACACATCAGCGTCCTAGAACCCCTCGTAGAAGGCTTCCTTAACCCGGTCATAGGCGGTAACCTGTTCCCTAGAGGGCGGAGCATCGGCGTTTACGCCGTTGAGTACATCGTTAATCTGCCGCTCAAGGTCAGCCTTGTTTATGCTTACAAGAACATAGTACTCATAGACTTCCCGGTTTACCGACCTTCCGTCGGCGTTAAAGAAACGTTTCTGGAGCCAGAAATCCGTCTCCTTCCTCGCGCCGGTATAGGTGGCGTCAGAGGAACTCTTTACCACGTTTTCAAAATAGCGGCCATAGGCGTCATCAGGACTCCCCGCGGCAGCCCCGGCAAAACGGTCCTCGACCCGCCGGGACACCATGCGGGACAGGTCCTGGGCCACGGAAAAACCCGTGGACCACTGGCGCAGGGCATTGAGGTTGGTCCCCGTATCCTCGCCGACAAATACATATTTATCCTGGTAGGCCGGCATAGCTTCCACGCCGCTGAGCCCGTCGGATATATACCTCGTAACCCACTCCGGCACATCCTGGCCTATAGCCTTGGTTTTGTGGTCAACAACCACATAGGCTTCGGTCCGTTCAATATAGTCCGGAGCCGGACCCTGAGAGTCAGGCTGGGCTTTGGGCTTGCTGGAACAGGCCGACAAAGCCAGGGCCGCGAGTACGCAGAACACAATCTTTTTCATAGTTTCTCCTTCCATAAAGGGTAAACACCCCAACACGTAAATCATTTCATAGAATATACAAATTTACAAGGGAGAGGGGGGCGCATTTCCATACTGCCGTTTGGCATTACGGCATACGCGACGCGCCCCCCTTCGCGGGAGCCTTGCTTCACAAGTCTCCCGCTACCCCCCCGCCCGATAAAGGCATGCGAGCAGGTGCGAAGCATGTCCCGGCGCTAATGCGGCAAGGCGTAGGCCACATAAAATCCCCTGTATGCCATTGTGTCTCGAAGGGCCGCCCCTACGGCGCAGCCAAGGTCTGCGCCTACCCCCCAAGTGAGTACGGAAGAAGGAAAAATCCCGTATGGTGCACCCGTTTTCGACTTCTCATTACCCGCGCGGAGCCGCTCAGCGCTCTTTGCGAAGCGGGGCAAAGCCTCCCTGCGTTATCCGGTATAACGCTCATACTACTGCCAATTCCCCGTGGTATCCCCTATACCGGGGCCGCCCGCATAGATCCATCCGCCGTCATATTTTGCGTACAGAGTAACAGCCGGGCCTGCGGTGGCATTGCGCTTGCCGCCGCCGTTGAGATACACCGCATAGCCACTTGGCGCGTTGTTGGACAGCAGAGGTAATACGGCGGGGTTGCCGGCAATGGTCCCGCCGGTTTTGGTAAAGGTACTACCGGAACCGGATACAACGACTCCGCCGCCATAGGCGGTGGCGGTATTATTCTGAATAACGCCGCCGGTCATGGTAAATTTTCCGCCATTGAGTGCCATAACGCCGCCGGCGGAGCCGGATGCGGTATTTCCCTGAAGGTTGCCCCCGGTCATGGTAAAGGTTCCGGTCGTGAAAATATAAACACCACCGCCGGAACCGGACGTGGCCTTATTATCCTGAAGGTCGCCGCTTTTCATGGTAAAAGTTCCGCCGCCCGCTACATAGACACCGCCGCCGGAGTCGCCGGATACGGTATTATCCTCAATGGCACCGCCTTCCATGGTAAAGGTTCCGCCCGAGGCTACAAAGACACCGCCATTGCCCCTCGTAAGGGTAAGGTTATTCCCCAGGCTTACCGTGTTACCGTCGCCTATATAGAGTACGCGCTTGTTTTTCCCCAATGCGTCAATCGTTCCACCGCCGGGAGCCCCTTTCAGGATGATATGCGGATAGCCGGTACCTGAGATGTCCACCATGCCGTCATTGGTAACGACGCCGCTAACGGCGGTAATGGTTCCCGATACGATGATGGTAAGTTCCGCGCTACCGTCCAGGGGTAAGGTTTTCGCCTTTTCAAGGGCTTTCTGTATGGTGGCATAGGGTTTGCCCAGGCTGCCGTCCCCGGTGCTGTCGTTCCCTGCCGGACCGCTTGCCCCCGCTCCGGATACATACAAGTCCGGGGTCCTGTATACGGTGAGGGTGTAGGTTCTTTCTTCAATATTAGTGCTGTGGCCTCTTTTGTCGAGGCGTACCTTGATCGTAATGGTATTGGGGCCGGGGTTAAGGCTGACCGCCTGGGGATTACCCGCGGGGGGAGGCGTTATGGTAAGGCTTGCGTCCACGACGGCGCTTGCCGCGGTGATATACAGTTTGTCAACGGCGCCGGGGACCGTCCCCAGGTCCAGGTCATAGACGCTGGTGTGGGTAAGGCCGTCGTATGAAGAAAAAGAAAAATCGTCCAGATCCAGCGCCGGAGCGTAGCCGTCCGGGCCTGTTACGGTAAGGGAACCGAGGCCGACCACCCAGGCGGGGAAGGCCGTGTACAGGGATGTGCCCGTGCCGTCAATGTAGGTAACAAAAACAAAGGTGGGGCCCGGTCTGGTAAAGTCACAGATGGGTACGCAGTCCCCGGTTACGTCGTAAGGCGCGCCCGAGACCGGGGCGTACCGGACCACAAGGCCCGCCGGGACAAGCGTGTCCCCCGCCTGGTAGACCGTTTTGTCGGGCCCCTGTATCAGCGTAAGGGAAGCCCCGCCGCCTGTCCTGGTTATCTCAAAGACATAGGTTTTTGAGGCCGCGCCGCGGGGCAGTTCCACCCGCACCGTCAGGGTGCTGTAATCGGCGGGGGGCAGTATTACCGGGTAGTCGTTCAGCGCGCCCTGGCCCCGGAGTTCGTTGTCTACGAAAATCAGGGGGGCGTGGG
>JAISCK010000195.1 GCA_031265635.1 Spirochaetaceae bacterium | reverse complement strand
GACCAGCACAGGGAATTGCTTAATGTTACCAATGATCTTTTTAATCATTGTGTCGGCGACGAGGAGTCGGAGCGGGCGTATTTTAAGAAAGTTATTCAGAGCGCGGTTGCGTATATCAAGGTGCATTTTTCTACCGAAGAAAAAATTATGCAGAGGACGAGGTTTGAGGGGTATGCCGCGCACAAGCAGGAGCATGACTCATTCGTGCTGACCGTGGTTGAGCAGGTGCGTGCGTTTAACGCCGGGGAGAGATTTGATCTTATCCACTTTACCCGCTTCCTCAAAAACTGGGTGCTGACCCATATCGCCGTATCGGACAAACTGTATTTTGAACATTTCAAAAGGATAGCGAGAAGAAGGGCCGACGGGAAGCTCATCATCACGCTGCGTTCCGGGCAGGGCGCGCTCAGCCGGAAAGAGGGTCAGGTATAGTAACGCAGCCGTCAGGCAGCACGAGTATCAGGGGTTCGGCAATTCCCCTTTTTTTAAGTACGGCAAGGGCTTCGTCAAGGGCGGCCTGGGGTGTTTCGGCCTGTTCAATAAACATCGACGCAAGTCTCTCTTTGGAAAGTCCGGTAACCGCTTTGATGGTGGCGCGGCCTGAGACCTGGGCCATTTTGGCGGCTTTGTGGTAGCCCAGTTTGTAGAGCGAGCGTATGCGTTCTATGGCGTCGGCGGGGCTTGATGCCTGGGCAAGGAGTTTCGCGTAGGCTTCGTCGCCTATGCCGTCCCTGCACGACGATACCAGGATGAGAAAGCCGCCGTCTTTAAGGGCGATGGCTCCGTTGTCTATTGCTTTCTGGGACTGGTAGAGGTCTATGTCCATGGGGAATTTTGCCACCGACACAACTATGTCGGCCTTGGCCGCCACGGGAACGCGGAAGATTTTCCGCGCGGTAGCGACCGCCGCGTAAAACGAGGCCATGAGATCGCCGCTTGTTGCCGAGGCGACTCCCTGTTCCCTGTCCAGCACGGTCATGAACGAAAAGACCGGCGCTTTAATCAGGGGCAGGGCGTCCATCATGTCTTCGTGGACAGGGTTGCCTTCAAGGGCAAGGGAACGGGAGCGGGGCGACAGGGCCTGCTTGTGGTTTGCTTCTATGGTCCTGTAGGCGGCGATGCCGGGGAGGAAGGCCTTGCGGCCGCCGGTAAAGCCCGCGAAATAATGGGGTTCGACGCTTCCTGTGGCGATGATGCGGTCTGCTTCGAAAAGGCGCTTGTTGAGCAGTATGGGTGTCCCGTTCCGGGTGGTCCCCAGATCAACCATGTCTTCTTCCCGGCGCGCGTCATGGTAAACGCAGCGTTCCCGGAAGCGCCCGTGCCAGGGGCCCAGTATCTGGCGGTATTCATCTTCGGAAGGGGCCCGGTGCGCGCCGGTGGCGACGATGAGGGAGAGGTCCTTGTCCCTTATGGGCGAGGCGTCAAGGACAGGAGCGATCGCCCCCAGCATGGCGGCGGTGGGCGTGGGGCGGGTGGCGTCATTGATGATGATGAGGAGCTTTTTGCCCCCGGCAAGGAAGGCGCCAAGGCTCTGCCCTGTTCCGGGTTCAGGGATCTGTCCGGGGGGCTGCGGCCCATAGGGTCCGGAGAGCGCCTCCGCCAGTATGGATTCGGTTGTTCCTTCTTTCTTAAATTTATTCGGTTCAACAAGAGCCAAAAGATTTTCATCGGGGAATTCCAGGGGGAAAGTCTTCTGCAAGTAGGGTATCTGTAACTTCATACTGTCCTCCATGGACGCTGCCGCGCTTTTAACGGCCATCCATAAGCAAATTCTACAGCAAAGCGCTTTTTACGGCAAGGGAAAGGAGGAATAAACCCAAGGCCGCGGTTTCAAAATATGGCATTTTGATATGACATTTTGAAATCGTCCCGGTATAATGGAACGTGTTTGAAAACCTAAGGAGCATCCATGACCGAGCGGCGCATCGCCCTCATTGCCATTATTCTCTGTGTTTTGTTTTGGGGTTTTTCGTTTGTCTCCATAAAAATCGCGGTAGCGGTGTTTCCGCCTATGACGCTGGGGGCCCTGCGTTTTGCCATAGCCCTGGTGTTTTTGTTTTTTATCAAGACAGCTCTGGCGGGCTCTGAACGTCTTGGCCGCCGGGACCTGCCGCTCCTCATTGGCGCGGGATTCAGCGGCGTAACCCTCTACTTCTTTTTTGAAAATACCGGGGTTTCCCTAGTTACCGCGTCCGAAGCGTCCATTATTATCGCCGCGATTCCCGTTATCAGTATGCTTGCCGAATGGGCCGCGGCTAAAATCAGGGGGCATGGATTGCGCGTTACAATGCGGCGGCGGGCGGGAACCGCGCTTTCGGTACTGGGTGTATGGCTTACCGCGGGGGTTTCCTTTTCGGTCTCAGGCAGCGCCTCGGGCTATTTTTATATGCTCGGCGCGGCTTTAAGCTGGGTTGTCTACTGTTTCTGTACCAGGCCGCTTTTTAAGCATCATTCCCGTATTTTTATAGTTTTCTGGCAGTCCTTTTTTGGCTTTTTGGGTTTTGTTCCTTTTTCGCTTATGGAATTTTCCCGCTGGGGAAGGCCGGATCTTCCGGTGCTGGCCCATGTCCTCTTTCTTGCCCTTTGCTGTTCGGCCCTGGGGTACTGGTTTTATGCCCGGTCCCTGGAAATCCTTGGGATAGGGATTTCTACAATCTTTGTGAACCTTGTTCCTGTCATTACGGCAGCCTCGGGATTCCTGGTCCTGGGAGACCGGCTCATGCCCCTGCAGTGGCTCGGCGCGGCCCTGGTTATCTCAGGCGTCTACCTCGCGCTGCTAAAGGCCCCGTAGGAGCCCTAAGAGCCTGTGTCAATAGCCCAAAATATTCCGCAAGTGATGTATTTCCACCTGGACGGAAAGATTGCCGGGGTCGAGTTCCGCGGCATGTTCCAGGGCTTTTCTGGCTTCCTGGTTGTTGCCGAAGGCAAGATTGACGCGGGCTGTGCGGAGTTCCAGTACGGCCCTTTCCGCTGGCCCGGGGCCGCCTTGTCCGGACAGGGCTGTTTCGTAATACAAAAGGGCTTCCCTGGGTTTGCGCCGCGCTTCCCTGAGCCTGCCCAGATTGGCGTATATCCTCCAGTCCGGGGCTTCGTTTTTTGCCAGGGCAAGGAGTTCTTCTTCGCCGCTTTCCATTGAGCCGCCGAGTATCAAAAGAAGGGCTTTATGAAGGGAAAGCTGCGGGCTTTCAATATTGTTGAAACCGGCGTTCTTAAAGAGTATGGCTGTTTCGCCGTAGAATTTTTCGAGGTTAAAGTAAAAGGCCCCCCACTCATACGCAACCGGTTCCCGCGGATAGGTATTGATGAGAAACCATGTTTCAGCGGCGAGCCGGGCAGGCTGAACCAGGTCCCGCCTCCGCTTGAGTATTTCCAGTCTCAGGGGGAACTCCGCGTTTCCGGGTCTTCCCGGTATACGGAGTTCAAGCAGGGCCTCTGCCTCAGACGCCGGGAAGAGACGGCTGTAGCGTATAATGCCGCCGGTGTTGCCGGGGTTTATTTCTACAAGTTCTTCAAGATAGTTTTTGGCGGCGCGTGTATCGGTTTCAAGGGCGCCGAGATTGTAGAGGGCCCTTTCGCGTATCTGCCGGGGAACTTCGTCTCCCGGCGAGAGGAGCAGTTTCCAGAGGTTCTTCGCGTTGTCAACGCTTCCTCCGAGGTACAGGGCGTCGGCTTCTCTGGCTATGCTTTCCGGATCGGTAAAGGGAGCGAGGATGGCCGCCGCCCTGAGGGGATCGCCGTAATCGTAGATCAGGCCGGCCGCGGTTTTAAGGGTCTGTTCGCTGTTTTCTTGTTCATTGAGGAGCCCTTCTATCCGGGCCAGGGCGCCGGGAATGTTTCCGCTGTGGATACGGAGCAGCGCGCTGTTTACCGCCAGGAGCCCATGCTCCGTTCCTTCGGTTTCCGAAGCGGCTATGTCAAAGAGCCTTTCAGCGCCGGGTATGGTCGAGGCGGAGCGTATATCCGCGCACTCTCCGGCAAGCACCCTGAGGGCCAGGGCGGCCAGGGCCTGGGAGTCCGCCGACAGCTTTCCGGCCAGGGCGCTGATGCGGGCACTGAGAGCAGGGTCGTCCTGCGGGATTTCCCCAAAGGCAAGAAGCAGCGCCTCGGACGCCGCAAGGGCAAGGGGCTGTGAATAGGGAAAATCTTCCTGGGCCCGGAGAGCCGCGTCCCGGTACTGTCCGGTGTATTCGGGATATTGCCGGGCGAGCGTTCTCCGGCGCTTTAACACCGAAAGCCGCGAATCAACGCTGAGGGCTTTTTTTTCGAGTTCGGATAAAAGCGCGTCAAGCTGCGGGGACTGTACCGTGCCAAGGACCGCATCAAATTCATTAAGGGACTTGTAAAAAGGACCGGCGTTTTTTTCGGAACCCGCACCGGCTCCGCGGGGAGCCAGGCCCATGACTTTAAGGGAGAGGAGGGCGGCGCTGAGGATGACTGAAAGCGCGAGGCCGGCGGCAAATACAAAGGGAAGCAGCCTCCGTTTCTTCATTGTGTGCCCTGAATGGTTTTCCGTATGCTGTCGAGAACTCCGTTGATAAAACGGAAAGAATCATCGGTTCCGAATTCCTTGGAAATGCCTATGGCTTCGTCAATGACTATGGACGGGGGAATGTCGGCCTGAAACAGCAGGGTATAGGCGCTCAGGCGGAGCAGCGCCAGGTCTACCCGGTTAAGGCGGGAGAAGTCCCAGTTTTTAAGATGCTTTTTTATCATTTCATCTACGGCTTTGATATTTTCGATAGTGCCG
Organism: Spirochaetaceae bacterium; assembly: GCA_031265635.1. Taxonomy (GTDB): domain Bacteria; phylum Spirochaetota; class Spirochaetia; order Treponematales; family Breznakiellaceae; genus JAIRTD01. Next base: position 5,921 of record JAISCK010000195.1, on the reverse strand, counting down.
GTGATAAGGAGGCGGGAAAAATTTTTTGTGTCGTCGTCAAGGGCGTCCTGCTTTTCGCTCTCAAGCCAGGAAAAATCAAATACCGTTTCAGGGACAGCCGGAGCAGGAGATGCCCCGGCCGGGTTATGGGACGCTTCCCAGGAGTAAAGCGCCTGGAAAGCAAGGATACGGCCTCTTCTCCGGGATGCCATATTAAAGGGAAAGGTTGTTTTCGAATATCTGGAAACTGTTTCCCTGGCGGAGTTCGGTTATGAGTTCACGCTGGGCTCTTTCAAGGGCCTGGTTCTGGCGCTGCTGGAGCATGGTATTCACTATAAAGTCCCTGACGGTAATGTTGGTTCCCAGTTGGGCTATATCGGTGAGTTCCAGGTTTTTCTGTTCGTAGGTTTCGGTAACTTTGATGATTTCATAACCCCTGGGGCTCTCGATGATCCTTGATACTTCTCCCTGTCTGAGGGTAAAGGCTGAATTGACAAAATCAGCGCCCAGGGCCTGCTGGGCCTGTAGATTGCGGGGTATATAGCCTCCATCGCCGCCCTGGTAGTTTGAAGTGGGCGACTGGGCCCTGATAAGGGCCTCGTCAAACTTCCCGGCATTGCCGCCTATTTCCTGAAGCAGTTGTTCGGCCCGCTCCCTGGCCCTGGCGCTTTCCGCGGCATTGGCGCCGCCGGGCACCTGTATTACCGAAACCCGCACTGTCTGGGGCCTGATAAAATCGGTCCGGGAAAGGCTGTATGCCTCGGTAATTTCAGCCTCTGTCGGCGGGGTAATGCTTTCAAAAATGCTCCGCTTCTTGCTGAGCAGGTATTTTTGTATCGTGGCCTGGCGCTTGATCTGTTCCCTGAACCCGGGTACATCAAGGCCCGATTCGTTCCGTACAGCCTGTTCAAAATCGGCGTCGGTGGGCGGTCTTCCGATATTCTGGGCAAGAATACCCCTGAGCTGCTGGAGCTGCTGGTTGACTTCGGCATCGCTGACAAAGACGCCTTCCTGTTCGGCGGCCTGGAGGGCGAGCCTTTCGTTAATCATCACATCCAGTACCCGCCGCCTGTCCTCAAGGGTCAGCGTCCTGCCTGAACTCTGTTCGGCGCGCTGGACTTCGGTGCGGAGCTGCTTGACCGTAATAGGTTCGCTCCGGGTTACCCGCACTATGGCGACAGGCTGCAGGTCAGACTGGGCAAATGCGTTGCCAATAAGAATACCCAAAAGGGCCGGAAAAAATAGCGCTCGTTTCATACAATTCCCCTGAAACTCCTGAACAGGAGCCTCTCTGTCTTATAAAAACTGAAAACCTGTCCGGTTACGGCCCGGAACAAGCGGCGGTCCAGCGCTCCCGGAGCCGGGACCAAGCGTCTTCAATTATAAGGAATTTGAGGGTTCTATTCCAGTACCGCCCTGATGCGCCTGACCCCGGCGGAGGAGGATTGTTCCTTCTGGATTTTGAATCTGCCCATGCCGCCGGTATGGTCCACATGGGGGCCGCCGCAGACTTCCCTGGAGAAAAAATCGTCCGGGGCTTTCCCCACGGTATAGACCTTGACCTGGTTTTCGTATTTTTCACCGAAAAGGGCTATGGCCCCGGACGCCTTGGCGTCGTCAAGGCTCATTACCGCCACAGTAACCGGAAGGTCCTGCTTTATGGCCTCATTGACAATAGCTTCAACCTTTTGAATCTCGCCGGGGAGCAGGGGCGCGGGATGGGAAAAATCAAAGCGCATACGCTCGGCGGTGATATTGGACCCCTTCTGGGCCACATGGTCTCCCAGAACCATGCGGAGGGCCTTGTGGAGGAGATGGGTCGCGGTGTGGTATTTGACCGCCATTTCGCCCTGGTCCCCCAGGCCGCCCTTAAAGGCCTGCCCGCCCTGGGTCCGGGAAAGTTCCTGGTGTTTTTTGAAAGCCTCGTCAAATTCTTCGCGCCTGACTTTCATTCCGTTTTCAGCGGCAAGTTCCTCGGTAAGTTCAATGGGGAAGCCGTAGGTATCGTAGAGCTTGAAAGCCAGGCGGCCCGACATGATCTTCCGGGGATCCTTTAAGAGATTGGGAAGGAGCTTTTCAAACTCATGCTCGCCTTTCTCCAGGGTTTCTTTGAATTTTGCTTCTTCTTTATCGAGTTCTTCTATTATGTAATTCTGGTTTTCCCGGAGTTCCGGGTATGGGCCGCCGAATTGTTCCACCACCACCGTGGCAATGGGGGAAAGCACCTGATCGGTAATGCCGAGCTTTCGTCCGTGGCGTACTGCCCGGCGTATGAGCCGGCGTAACACGTACCCGGCCCCTACATTGGAGGGGCTCACCGCCTTGGGGTCCCCCAAAATAAAGGTGGAGGACCGCACGTGGTCGCAGATGATCCTCACCGAACGGTCCTTCTCGGGGTCGCTCCCATAGGTATAGGCCGCGGCGCTTTCTATCGCCCCCCTGATATGGGCAAATACCTCGGTATCATATACCGAAGACTTCCCGTTCAGGATGGTAACGGTCCGTTCTATTCCCATACCCGTATCCACGCATGTGCGGGCCAGCGGCTCGTAGGTTCCATCGGATTTCTTGTTGTATTGCATGAACACATCATTCCAGATTTCAAGCCATTTGCCGCAGGAACAGCCGGGCTTGCAATCCGGGCCGCAGGGCGCGCCCCCCACATAGTAGAACATCTCCGAATCCGGGCCGCAGGGACCGGTCGTTCCCGCAGGGCCCCACCAGTTATCCTGCCGGGGAAGGTAGGCAATACGGTTCTCCGGAATACCCAGGGCTCTCCACACGTCAGCGGATTCCTCGTCACGGGGAACGGCGTCGTCTCCCTGAAAAACCGTAACCCCCAGCTTTTCCACCGGGATACCCAGCCATTCCGGGGAAGTGAGGAACTCAAAACTCATCCTGATGGCTCCGTCCTTGAAATAATCCCCCAGGGACCAGTTCCCCAGCATTTCAAAGAAGGTAAGGTGGCTGGCGTCCCCTACGGAATCAATATCCCCGGTACGGATACACTTCTGATAATCCACAAGGCGTTTGCCCGCGGGATGTTCCTCCCCAAGGAGGTAGGGAACCAGCGGATGCATCCCGGCGGTGGTGAAAAGCACCGTGGGATCGTTGTCGGGCAGCAAAGACTTACCCTGAATCTGGGCGTGGCCTTTCGACTTGAAGAATTCGATATACTTGGTTCTGAGTTCGTGAACATTCATGAAGATAGAGTAGGGAAGCGGGAGGCTCTCGTCAAGACACTCCCGGGGCGCTAACCGCCGGGGTCCGTACGATTTTTAGTATTCACACAGGTTTCACATTTCGTTTATGAAGTCTTAACACAAGCCCTGTATTTTTAGTCCATCAGATAAAACAGGCGGAACTGCCGGTTTTACGAAAATCTTATGGAGGTTCACGATGAAAAGGAAAGTATTGCTGCTTGCCTTGGTTTCCTGGGTTTTTATTGGCGCTCTAGCGGCGGCCCAGGAAGGTCTTACGCCTTACGCTTCGATCCGGTATTCAACCGGAATCCGGTATCAGGACGATGACTATGGCGGAGAGGATTTTACCTTTTTACAAAGCCCCGCGGGTTCCCGCGCCGGGCTGAGGTACAGAGGAGATCAATTCGAACTCCAGGCGGAATTACGGTTCAACACTCAGCTCGGTCCGGGGCCGGTGTACCTGATCTGGAAACCGGGTGATTTTTCCCTGTTGGCGGGTTATACCGATGCCCCGACCCTCTATTCAAGCAATATCAGCCTGTTTGAATTCAGCCACGGCGGTTACGGTGATTCAGGCATAGGCCGGGTTCCTCAGATCAAGGCGGGTTATAACATTCTTGGAAAAACAGGGGTTTATATCGCCCTTTTTGAAACCACGGGCTGGAGCGGAATTACCAATCCGGGTAACAAAAATCCGTCCAGGAAAGATGATCCTACCCGCAATGTTTCTCCCCTTCCTCCCTTTGCCCTGGGGCTTGACTACAACAGCGGGAACATCAGCATAGGCGGCGGTTTTGCCGGGTCCTTGTTTAAGGCGGACGAGACCACGGTAACCCAGGGTGGTTCCTCAACCACTTATGACACGGTCAATGATTTTGCCATGATAGCCTACCTTCATGGGAACATTAAATTCGGGGCGCCTTATATCAGGTTTAACGCTGCCTTTGAACGTTCCCGGTGTACCTTCGGGATGAGTAACGGCAATAAAGCGGACAATTCGGCGCTTGAAGATAATATCGTCGAAGGCTTCCTTGAATTCGGCTATGCCCTGGACGCTGTTACCTTTGCCCTTGCCGGGGGTTATGTCCGGAACCTTACAAACGATGATAACCGCCTGGCCGTCGGGCTGACCGCCGCCATACCGGTACAGAAAAGGCTCAGGATTATTCCGGGGGTTATTTATTACAATGAACTTGAGACAGGGACCGTTTCATCGTCAGGTTCCCGCGTAGACGCCGGGGTCAAACTTCAACTGGATTTATAAGTACAATTATAAATTGCTATTCCCAAAAGAACCTTGCGGTTTACCGTGAGGTTCTTTTTTTATATTTGGTATTATTTAACGCTAAATATTAAATTGATATAATAAACAAGAGATAATTTATAAGACAGGAAATATATTAATAATAACTAAGAATTTGGAAAAAATTCTGGTAATTTAAAACACACAGGATAAAAAAAATGCAAAAAAAAGTATTACCGCTTGCGTTGGTGTTTTTGGTTTTTCTTGGCGCTGCGGCAGCGGCCCAGGAAGGTCTTACCCCTTATGCTTCGATCCGGTATTCGGCCGGAATTCAGTACCGGAATGATGACTACGGCAGCGAGAATCTTGTCTCTCTGATGACCCCCGGCGGTTCCCGCGCCGGGTTGAAGTACAAAGGGGATATATTCGAACTCCAGGCGGAGTTGCGGTTCAACACTCAGCTCACTCCGGGGCCCGTATACCTGATCTGGAAACCGGGTGATTTTTCCCTCTTGGCGGGTTATACCGATGCCCCAACCAACTATTCAAGCAATATCAACCTGTTTGAATTCGGCCACAACGGTTACGGTAACTCAAGTATGGGCCAGGTTCCCCAGATCAAGGCGGGGTATAACATTCTTGGGAAAATAGGGGCTTATATCGCCCTTTTTGAAACCACGGGCTGGAGCGGAATTACCAATCCGGCGGATGGCACCGGGAATCTCTCTCCTCTCCCTCCCTTTGCGGTGGGGGCCGACTTCAACAGCGAAAACATCAGCATAGGCGGTGGTTTTGCCGGGTCCCTGTATGAGAAAGACGCTGCGGCCCAGGCAGCGGCGGTCAATGATTTTGCCATGATAGCCTACCTTCATGGGAACATTAAATTCGGGGCGCCTTATATCAGGTTAAATGTTGCCTTTGAACGTTCCCGGTGTACCTTTGGGATGAGTAATAATGGCAATAAACCGGATGGTTCAGCTCTTGAAGACAACATCGTCGAAGGCTTCCTTGAATTCGGCTATGCCATGGATGTTGTTACCCTCGCCCTTGCCGGGGGTTACGTTCAGAACCTTACAAACGACGATAACCGCCTGGCCATCGGGATGACTGCCGCCATACCGGTACAGAAAAGGCTCAGGATTATTCCGGGGGTCATTTATTACAATGAACTTGAGACAGGGACCGTTTCATCATCAGGTTCCCGCGTAGACGCCGGGGTCAAACTTCAACTGGATTTATAAGCATTAAATTATAGATTGCTGTTCCATGAAGAACCTCCCGGCTTGCCGTGAGGTTCTTTTATTTATTACACCGCGCCTATGTCCCGGCGGCAGCCCATGTCCGGGAAAGAAACGCTGTCCAGGGCGGCATAAGCCCTTGTCCTGGCGGTTTCCGCGTCCGCTCCCCAGGCTGAAGCCGCCAGGACCCGGCCGCCGGCGGTAAACAGGGCGCCGTCTTCGGCGGCGGAAGCCCCGGCAAAAAAGATGCGTCCCCCC
>JAISCK010000053.1 GCA_031265635.1 Spirochaetaceae bacterium | reverse complement strand
TTTGGAGCTTCCCCGTTGGTCATTCCGCGGCCAGGCGGTAAATCGCCTCCACGTCGGCTTCGTTGAGCTTGCGGTACTGGCCTATGGGGCCGAAGGTAACGGCCCGCCGGGACATTTCGGGAATCTTTCCCGTATCAAGTTTAGCGTCGGCGAAACTTACCGGAAGGCCCAGGGACTTGAAGAAATTCTTCATCCTGAATATCCCTTCCAGGGCGGCCTGTTCGTAATCATAATAGGCGCCGTCAACTCCCCATACCTTGGAGGCAAAACGGGCGATACGTTTGGTATCCTCTTTGATGTTGTACTTGATCCATGCGGGGAACACTATGGACAGCCCCGCGCCGTGGGTTATATCAAACAGGGCGGAAAGTTCATGCTCAATGGCATGGCTTGCCCAGTCGCTGACGCGCCCGGTACTGAGGAGGTTATTGTGGGCAAGAGCGCCCGCCCACATGATTTCAGCCCTGGCGCTGTAATCCCTCTCGCCTCCAGAAAAAATGCGCCTGGCGTTCCGTATGATTGCCCGCATGGTCCCCTCGCAGAGTTCGTCGGTAAGTTCCACATTGGGTTCTTTGGTAAAGTACCGTTCCATAATATGGGCAAACATATCGCAGATACCGCAGGCGCTCTGGTAGGCGGGAAGACTGTAGGTAAGTTCCGGATTCATTATGGTGAATACCGGGCGTATACATTCGGCGTTAAGCCCCCGCTTCCAGGGACCCTGTTCATTGGTAATCACCGAACTGATGCTGGACTCGCTTCCCGCAGCGGGGATGGTAAGCACAACGGCGACAGGCAGCGCGCCCGCGGGGCTTGCCTTGCGTTCAAAAAAGTCCCACACATCGCCTGAATAGGGAACCCCCGCGGCTATGGCCTTGGCGGAATCAATGACCGACCCGCCGCCTACGGCCAGAATAAAGCGGAGTTTTTCTTTCCGGCAGAGTTCTATTCCTTCATATACTTTGGAAAGCCTCGGATTGGGTTTTACTCCGTCAAGTTCAACCCACCCCACTCCGGCGGCTTTAAGGCTGTCCTTCACCTTTCCGATGAGGCCCGATTTAACTGACGACCCTCCTGAATGGTGCAGCAGCACGCGAAAGGCTGTTCCGTCTTTTTCCGCATATTGAAGCGTCTCTTCGCCGACCCTTTGTTCGGTGTTCTTTCCGAAGATGACTTTTGTACGGTTCCAGTACTCGAAATTTTGCATACACATTCCTCCTTGCGTAAGGCCGGCAAATAACGCCACGGCCCGTGGCGTCTGCGCGCGGTTCTTACTGCTTACAGGGAGTATACTATAAAGACCGGTAAAAAGGAAGCTTCCATACTGATAAAGCTCCCCGCGGTTTTACGGCAGGGAGCTTCATTTTATAAGACTAGAGTTTGAAGAGCAGTTCCTCGTAGCCGGGGAAGGGCCACGCGGCTTTGGACACGAGTTTTTCAAGGGCATCCACCCTGGCCCTTACCTCGGCCATGGCGGGGACGACTTTTTCAAAATAGGACTTGGCCTGGGCAAAGACATCCTCTGTTTCCTGGGCTTCGGAGAGGGTGGTCTCAAGCCTGGCGGTCTCGTCATAGGTTTCGGCGGCAAGCTCGGCTATGCGCTTGGCCCGCTTTTCCTGGGGAACGCTTACCGCGCCTATGGCGGCCAGGGCCGCCGCGTCCCGGGCAAGCTCGCCGGCAAAGGCGGATACCGCGGGAAATATTGAACGGCGGGCCATCTCGATGGTAACGCCGGCTTCAATATTGATCTGCTTGGAATATTTTTCCAGGTAGATGTGATAGCGGCTCTCTGATTCTTCCTTGGTAAAAATATTGTGGGTCTCAAAAAGGGCGACGGTCTCGCCTCGGACCAGCACGGAAAGGGCGTCAACGGCATTCTTCACGTTGGGAAGGCCCCGGCGTTCCGCTTCCCGCACCCATTCATCGGTATAGCCGTTTCCGTTAAACACCACTCTCCGGTGCTTGCCGTAGGATTCCCTGATGATGGCCTGAATGGCCTCGTTTTTGTCTTGGGCCTTTTCAAGTTTGCCGGCGAATTCGGAAAGCACCTGGGCAACCGCCGCGTTGAGGTAGGTGTTGGGCGTGGCTGTGGACTGGGACGAACCTACCATGCGGAATTCAAATTTGTTTCCGGTAAAGGCAAAGGGGCTGGTACGGTTTCTGTCGGATACGTCTTTGGGAAGCGAAGGAAGGCTCGTTACGCCTAACGTGATGGTCCCGCCCGAACTGGTTTTGCCGCCCGTCTTGCCCTCGGCGATATTGTCAAGGATTTCGGTCAAGGGGCCGCCGAAGAAGATGGACACGATGGCGGGAGGCGCCTCATTGGCGCCCAGGCGGTGATCGTTGGCGCTGCTGGCCGCCGAGGCGCGGAGCAGCAGGGCATAGCGGTCAACGGCTTCCACAACCGCCGTGGCGAAGAGGAGGAAACGGGCGTTGGACTCGGGATTCTCGCCGGGATCAAAAAGATTTATGCCGTCGTCGGTGGCCATGGACCAGTTGTTGTGTTTTCCGCTGCCGTTTACCCCGGCAAAGGGCTTTTCGTGAAGCAGCCCTTCCATGCCGTGCCTGCGGGCCACACTGCGAATGGTTTCCATCACCAGCTGGTTGGCGTCAACAGCGGCGCTTGAGTTGAGATAAATCGGCGCAAGTTCAAACTGATTAGGCGCAACTTCATTATGCTGGGTCTTGGCGGGGATTCCGGCCTTCCACAGTTCGGTGTTGAGCTCCCGCATAAAGACAGCGACCTTTTCCCTGATGGCGCCGAAGTAATGGTCTTCCATCTCCTGGCCTTTGGCGGGAAGGGCGCCGAAAACGGTACGCCCGGTGAGTATAAGGTCGGGCCGCTTGTTATAGTAGTCCTGGTTCACCAGAAAGTATTCCTGCTCGGGGCCGACCGTGGTAAAGACCCGTTTGGAAGAACTGTTCCCCAGGGCCCTGAGCACCCGCAGTGCCTGTTTGGAAAGGGCGTCAATTGATTTAAGGAGGGGGACCTTTTTATCAAGGGCCTGGCCGTAATAACTTATGAAGGCGGTAGGTATGCAGAGCGTGGTCCCCGTAGGGTCCTGTTTGAGAAAGGCCGGGCTCGTTACATCCCAGGCCGTATAACCCCGTGCCTCAAAGGTCGCCCGCAGTCCGCCGGACGGAAAACTCGACGCGTCAGGTTCACCCTTGATAAGTTCCTTGCCCGAAAATTCCATGAGCAGCTTTCCGTCTCCCGTAGGGGAGATGAAGGAATCATGTTTCTCGGCGGTAAGCCCGGTGAGGGGCTGAAAGAGATGGGTATAGTGGGACGCGCCCTTGGACATGGCCCAGTCCCGCATGGAAGCGGCGACAACCTCGGCGACTTCAAGGGTAAGCTCTTTCTCGCTGTTCTGAACCGCCACAATTTCCTTGTAAATATTCTTGGGCAGGCGCTCGCGCATAACGGCGTTGGAAAAACAATTGGCGCCATATATTTCGGCCACCGGGGTTTTGGTAAAATCAATCACTGTACTCATCATTAACCTCCATAAGTTGATACAAATACCTAGCAATAAGTGTGCCAAACTTCCGGTTTTCCGGCATAAAAAGCCGCCGCTCTCCCCGCCCCACCCCGGCAAGTATATACTGTATAAGGAATTACCATAGTGAATATATACGAGCCGGGAAGTGCCGGGAGGGTAAAGCAAATTCAGCCCTAAACATACATTTATGTAGTTTTAGGCTATGTTCCTACAAAAATGAAGGTTTTATCTTGCATCCTGGCGTATCCTATACCCGCCTGCGGTAACCGGCCGTATGCGGCAACCTGTGGAGTTTGTTAAGGATACTGTATGACGGATGGTCTTCGCTTTTGCGGCCGCTTTTGCGGCCTCTTGACACTATTCATAAAATGAATATTTATACTATATTTATGCGTGAGTACAACAAACTGCACTATTACTATAAATTTAGTAGGAGATTACAGTGAACAAGGCGCCGGATATATTCCTCAAAAACGCTTCTTACCTTGATATTGAAACGGAGGAACTGAGACGCGGGGATATTCTCATCCGGCATGGCAAAATAATAAAAATCGCTCCCGGTCTCGAAAGCGGGCAAAATACCCTTACCGTCAACTGTTCCGGCAGTTTTGTCATTCCGTCGCTGTTTGATATGCATGTCCATCTCAATTCCAGCGAAATGCTGGACCTTTTTATTGCCAACGGCGTTACAGGTGTACGGAATATGTGGGGCTATCCCCTGCATCTGGAGTGGAAAAAACAGATCGAAGCAGCCGCGCTTACCGGGCCTTATGTTTTTTCTACCGGACCCCTCACTGACGGAGTTATGTA
>JAISCK010000232.1 GCA_031265635.1 Spirochaetaceae bacterium | reverse complement strand
CCCGGCTAAGGCTACGCCGCTTGAAACGGCACAGCCAAGGGGCCAGGCGGCGGCCGGATTAAAACCAAGGCCGGCGTTCAAACCGGGGCAAAGGGCAATTTCCGCGGGGACACCCTTTACGCCGGTTCAAAATACGGTGAATACAGCGCTTCCTGTTGACCGTGAGCAAAAAAACCACCGGAGACCGCTGATAAAAATTCCCAAATAACCCCGGCCTGACGGCAGGTTCCTGGGCGGGCGCCCTCGGGGATGAATGGCGCTGCCCCGGTCCGGGCCAAAAAACAGGCCGGGACAGCCTGTGTCAGGCAGCTTCAAACAAGGAGCAGTTATGGAACCGGTTCAGGATCTAGCCTGGCGGGCCCAGACGGCCCTGGGAACCTTAGAACGGTTCGAGCTTAATCAATGGTCCGTCACGGCGGTCGGCCTGGAAAAGGCTCTTCCCTCGCGGCAGGATACGCTTTTCTCCCAAAAGGCTCCCGCACGGCGAAAAAAAGAGCCGCCCCTCTTTGCCACCTGTAGATTCAGGCTCCTCTTTTTCCCCAAGGGCGGTTCCGAGCCTGTGTATACAATCAACATGGAAACATCCATTTTGGGCGACTGGGTACTGGCCGAACAGGAAGGCAAAAACCGCCATATAATCGGCCACATTCCCTCGCCGCTCCACTATGGGGAATTCAGGATCAGGGCCCTGGAACACGCCGTAACAAGGCTGGAAGAGCTTGGGCGGCACACTCCTTAATTTACCCGTTCCCAAGCAAAAAATCGGAGAGGTATATATGCCGTACTCCGTCAACATTGCTTGTCCAGTCCTCATCCAAACTGACCACGTATTTGGGGTACTGGTCTTTTATTTTAAGGAGATTGCCGAATTCCCTTTCTATTGACTCTCTGCTGATTTTGTAACAAACCTGAAAGTATGCCTTTTCATTTCCCTTAACGGCGATAAAATCTATTTCGCTGTTTGCAAGAATTCCCACATACACATCGTAAAGCCTGCGCTTTAATTCCAGATATACAAGATTTTCCAGAAGCCCCGGAAGCCGTCTGTCATCGTATCCCAGGAGCGCGTTTACAAGCGAAATATCGGCGCAATAATATTTTTCCCTGGCCTCAAGGAGCCTTTTACCCTTTATGTCAAACCGGGAAACTTTTTCCAGGACGCAGGCCCCTTCAAGGGCGTTTATATATTCCAGAACAGTATCGACGCTGACCTTTCGTTTCTGGTTCTTAAAATACGCGGCTATGCTTGCCGCGGAAACCATGTTCCCGGTATTGTCAAAAAGAAAATGAATAATCCGTTCCAGCATATCGGCGTTCCTGAGCCTGTTTCTCCGCATCACGTCCCTTAAAACAACCGACGAGAAAATATCCGAAACGGTTTTATATACAAGGCTGCTTTGCATCTCTTTAAGGTAATGTATGCCCGGAAAGCCGCCCCATTGCAGATATTCCCTGAGGGCGGCTTTTGTTTCAGGATTCCTCCCCCCTATCTGCCGCGCGAAATCACCGTATTCGGCAAAAGACAGGGTGCGTATGGTGAATTGCACATAACGGCCTGAAAGCAGGGTTGCGAGTTCCGATGAGAGCAGTTTTGAATTGGAGCCGGAGAGGGTTATATCGGCCCGTTTCCCGGCAAAAAGGGCGTTTACGACTCTTTCCCAGCCTTCAATCAACTGAACTTCATCAAGTAATATATACGAAAGCCCTTCTTTGGCCTGACGGCTTTGTATTGCCTCAAAGAGTTTTTTTGAACTCAGTTCCCCGGGCGCCCAGGTTTCAAGATTGATATAGATGATTTTTTCCGCCCGAACCCCCATGCGGGCCAATTCGGTTTCCAATAATTCCAAAACGGTGGATTTTCCGCAGCGCCTGATCCCGGTGAGGATTTTTATAAACGGGGCGCCGATAAAAGGCCGGATTTGGTCAAGATAAGACTGCCGGATAATTGCCATATATCTAGTATAGTCGATAAAACAGCCGTAGTCAATTGTTTCATCGATTATAGTCGATGAAACTATGGAAATGGATTCATTTATATGCGCCCTTCTTGATTTTTAGCGTCGCTATTTGACGTTTTTTGTCATTTTGCAGATTAATATCTTTCGAAAAATTTCCCCCAAAAAAAGCTAAAGTTTCAGTCCGGGGGAACCGATAAAAGTAATGGAGAGTTTTACTCGCGGGAAGGGAAAACCGCGGATCGTTTCCTGTACGGGTAAAACTTTAAAAAAACTGGCGGTATTCCGCCGCCGGAAGCAAGGATGCTTCCGGTCACTTTATCAAGGAGGATGACATGATCATCAACCACAACCTCAGCGCCATGTTCGCTGACCGGTCCCTCAAGGTAACCCAGAATTACCTCACCAAGTCCATGGAAAAACTTTCCTCAGGGCTGCGCATCAACCGCGCCGGTGATGACGCGTCGGGTCTCGCTGTCTCCGAAAAAATGCGGAGCCAGATCAGGGGCCTTAACCAGGCTTCGGCCAACGCGTCAAACGGCATCTCTTTTATCCAGGTGAGCGAGGGCTATCTCCAGGAAAGCCAGGACATCATTCAACGGCTTCGTGAGCTGGCCGTCCAGGCCGCAAACGGTATTTATTCCGATGAAGACCGTATGCAAATTCAGGTTGAAGTGTCCCAGCTTGTGGACGAAGTGGACCGCATTGCCAGCCATGCCCAGTTTAACGGCATGAACATGCTGACCGGCCGTTTTGCCCGCGCCGACGGGCAGAATATCCCCACCGCTTCCATGTGGTTCCACATAGGCGCCAATATGGACCAGCGGGAACAGGTATTCATCGGCACCATGACCTCCCAGGGCCTTGGCATCAGGGCGGTAGGTACCGACGAATTTATCAGCATTGAGACCCCCGAGGACGCCAACAGGGCCATAGGGGTGCTTGACGCCGCGCTGAAAATCATCAACAAGCAGAGGGCCGACCTCGGAGCGTATCAGAACCGTATGGAACACGCGGTCCGCGGCCTTGACATAGGCGCCGAGAACACCCAGGCCGCCGAGTCAAGGATCAGGGATACCAATATGGCCAACCAGGTGGTTGACTATACCCGCGACCAGATTCTGTCCGCGGCCGGGACCGCCATGCTGGCCCAGGCCAACCAGAGGACAACTTCGGTCTTGCAACTTCTCCAGTAAGGGGTTATACTATAGAATGGTAAACAGGAACAGGCGAAAGTTTGTTCCTGACCCCTATTGATCTTTGACAAAAACCCTCATCAGGTGCGCATGACGGCGCGGATTGTTTATCGGGGCCCGGCTCCGATAAATAGTCCGTTCCGTTCCGGGTTATCCGGGCAGGACCGGCGCGAAAGTCCTGTCCGGGCAGCCAGGTATGCGGTTCGACCGGCGGCAATGGATAGCCGCCGTTTACCTGTGCAAGGAGGGTTATATGATTATTAATCACAATATGAGCGCCATGTACGCCAACCGCCAGTTGGGCGTAGTCCAGGCCGATGTGACTAAGTCAATTGAAAAACTTAGTTCGGGCCAGCGGATCAACAGGGCGGGTGATGACGCTTCCGGGCTCGCGGTTTCCGAAAAAATGCGGAGCCAGATCCGGGGGCTTAATCAGGCGGAGCGCAATGTCCAGAACGGCGTTTCCTTTATCCAGGCGACCGAAGGTTACCTGCAGGAGACCCAGGACATACTGCATCGTCTGCGGGAGCTGTCCGTACAGTCCGCCAACGGGATTTATTCCGATGAGGACCGTATGCAGATTCAGGTTGAAGTCTCTCAGTTGATTGACGAAGTAAACCGGATCTCCAGCCATGCCCAGTTTAACGGGATGAATATGCTCACCGGAGCTTTTGCCCGTGATTCAGCGGTAGGCCGTATTATGCAGTTCCAGGTAGGCGCCAATATGGACCAGAATGAACAGGTCTTTATTGGAACCATGACTGCTGAGGCTTTAGGGCTTCAGGGCGCTCAGGGTGAAACCGGTACAATTTCCATTGCCGATCCCGAATTGGCTAATCAGGCGATTGGTATAGTTGATACGGCTCTGAGAGCGGTTTCCCAGCAGAGGGCAGATCTTGGCGCGTATCAGAACCGCTTTGAAATGGCCGCCGAGGGGATCGCCATCGCGTCTGAAAACATTCAGGCGGCCGAGTCCCGCATACGCGATTCGGATATGGCCTCGGAAATGGTAAGTTATACCAAGGATTCGATACTGTCCCAGGCAGGTACGGCTATGTTGGCTCAGGCCAATACCCGGACCCAGTCTGTGCTGAATCTTCTTGGTTAAAACCGGTTTGCCGTTTATGTAAAGGCGTATCAAGAGACCTCTGGACGTCGTCTTTTGAAACGTGCCTGTAAACACGGGGTTTAGGCCCTGGGTTTGCGGGGCTTAGGGGACGGGAAAGTTCGCGCCCTTTCCCGTCCTTATTTGATGACAATACGGGATTAAGGGCCCGGCATATCCCAATCCCGGATTTACCATTCCGTTCACAGGGAGGTGTGCGGAATTAAAACTCTTCATGGATGACGGCCGGTGTGTCCATAGTACAGGGAGGTACCCATGGGTATGCAAATTACCAGTATCGGAAACGGAGTTCCGTATCTGGATTTCCCCCAGGACCGGGGAACTGTCAAAACCCAGGTCCAAACAACGGAAGCCAGAGCTGTCCGGGAGGCCGTTATCGCGTCCCTGCCCGGAGGCGGAAACCGAAGTACGGTAGACAATGTAACATCAACCACCAGAGACTTACAGAAAATCAGCATGGCTTTTAACAAGCTGAAATATGTTGTCGATCATGAGTCAAACCAGGTAACTGTCAAGGTAATCGATCCTGAAACCGATAAAGTGGTAAAGGTGTTACCACCTGAGGAATTGCAGCGGCTTCATTATAAAATCAAGGAAGCCATAGGGTTTTTATTTGATGAACAGGTATAAAGGGGAAAACCCCGGACCGTTTTTACATGTCCGGGTTTCCCTTTTGATCTGTTGCCGGGTTTTGTAGCAAGACCCGCCAGTTTTTACTTAGGTTAAAGCATGTCCGATATTTATATCCCGGGAGTAAAAAGCCGGTTCAACACAGAACAGCTTGTAGAAGACCTGATGAGGGTCGAGAGGGTTCCCCGGGACCGGGCGCAGGTCCATATCGAAGCCCTCAGAGAGGAAAAGACCTACTGGCAGGATATCGGGCGCCGTATTACTTCACTGCGGGAAAGTTCCCGCCTCCTCTACTCTTTCCAGAACCCCTTTAATGACCGGGTGGTCCGTTCATCCGACGCCTCGGTGTTGACAGGGACCGCCACCCGCGAAGCGTCCGAACAGGAACGTTCTTTTATTATCAAACAGGTAGCCCAGGCGGACCGTTTTCTTTCTTCCCCGCTGGAAGAAAACCACAGGGTCCCCGAAGGCTCTTATTCATTTTCCGTAGGCGAAGAAAGCATATCCTTCAATTTCCGGGGCGGATCGCTCCGTGATTTTGCCGAGGCTCTTAACCGCCGGGGCCGCGACAAGCTCAAGGCCAGCCTTATCACCGTACAGCCCGGAACCAGGTCCCTTTTGGTAGAATCCCTTGTCTCCGGCGCGGCAAACCGCCTGGGCTTTTCCGGGGCGGCAGAAACCCTGGCCCTTGAAACCGGCATGATCCAGAAGGTCCAGGACATCCACAGGGAAGTAAGCCTGGGCGGAGAAAGCCTCCGCCGACCCTCGGGCGGCGCCCTTTCACAGGCGGTCTCAATACAGGAAGGCAGCCTGGAAGTCAATTCCGGCGGCGACGCCCGTATATCCCTGGGCGGTGGCCTTCAGGCGGACGGCAATCTTGTGCTTAGTTTTGAGACTTCAACCAGGGTAAAAACAGACGATGCCTTTGCCGCGGCCTCCCCTCCCCCTGGGCCGTCGATTCCATCGGCAGGATCAATAAGTTACGGCGGCATAGTCATAGAGAACGAACCCGGCGAGGTTCCCCTTCCCCCGTGGACGCCTCCCGAAGCGCCCAGGCGCGTGGACGACATGGCCGCCCTTTCCCTGGTTTTTTCCGACGGAACAAGCGCGAAGCTCCCGGTTATGCGGGACTCATCGAATTTTACCGTCTCCCAGTACCGCCTCGCGGATATAGCCGGGGGAAAAACCATCACCGCCATAGACGTGGTCAACAACAACACCCACAGGGATATACAGATAAGAAACATACGGGTCTTTGACCCGGACAGCGCCGGGGGCTTTAAGCCCCTGAACGCCGTTTCCACCGCCCAGGACGCCATTGTATCCATGGAGGGCATTGAAATACACAGGCCGAAGAATACCATCGACGACCTCATACCCGGCGTTACCATTACCGCCAAAACCCCCTCGGAGATTCCGGTACGCATAGGAGTCGAGCCTGACCGGGAAGCGGTCAAGGAAGCCATCATCAGTTTTGTGGGAAACTACAACCGCCTTGTGGCCGATATTAACGTGCTTACCAGGCATGACGACCAGGTAGTCCGGGAACTCAGCTACCTTACCAGTGAGGAACAGGAAGACATGAGGAAACGGCTGGGGAGTTTTTCGGGCGACTCCACCCTGAACCGCATCAAAACCAGCCTCCAGACAGCGGTAACCAACCCCTATGTAACCGAGGCCGACCGGGATCTTGCCATGCTGGCCCAGATAGGCGTGGGAACCGATGTCAGGCGTGCGGGCGCGACCTCAGGCTATAATCCTTCCCAGCTCCGGGGCTATCTTGAAATAGACGAAAAGGTTCTTGACGCGGCGCTGGCCTCTAATCTCAGGCCGGTTCAACAGCTTTTTGGCAATGATACCGACGGCGATCTCCTTGCCGATTCGGGCGTGGCCCTTGCCGTGGAAAACCTGACCAAACCCTTTGTGGAAACCGGCGGAATCATTTCCCTCAAAACCGGAACCATCGATACCCGGATAAGCCAGGAAGAACGCCGCGTCGAGACCATGGACCGCCAGCTTGCCAGCAGGGAAGACACGCTCAGGCGGCAGTACGGCCAGATGGAAGGGGCCTATAACCGCATGGAGCAGATGTCCACTTCACTGGATAATTTCAGCAGAAGGGCGAGTAACAACAATTGACAAAACTTACGATTAACGGCGGGGCAGCCGACATAACCCTTGAAAACGAGAGGACCGTGGGAGAACTGCTTGCCGCCCTTGAGAAATTCCTTGACGGAAGCGGCTATATCATGAGCGGCATTTCCGTTGACGGCGTTCCGTCGGGAACAGGCGGGCTCGAAAGCGTGTTCGCCAAAAGCCTTGACGCCGTGGACAGCGTTAATGTGGTAACCAGTTCGTTTCACGCCCTGCTTGCCGAGGCTCTGGACCAGAGCATAGACATCCTCAGGCAGTACCAGGACGCCGGTCCCGAAGAGCGCCCGGCTTTACGGAACCTGTGGCTTTCCCAAAGCGCGGCGAGTTTCCTTGAAGACAGGGCGCGTGACGTATATTCCATAATACAATCGTGTTTTGAAGGAGAAGGTTTAAGCCCGCTGAACTGCGCCGCGTTCCTTGCCGGACACAGGGAAGAACTTTCCGACCCCTTCTCCGCCCTCGCCGGCATGGCGTCAGGCGTTGAGGAGGCGGCAGCGCGCCTTGAGGACCTTCCCCTGGATCTCCAGACCGGGAAGGACAGCCGCGCGCGTGAAACCATACGGGTTTTTTCGGTACTGGCTGAAAAACTTCTGCGTATCATTTCGTATATGGCGGGCGGCAATGAAAAAACCGTCGCGGGAATGCCTGTAAAGGCTTTTCTCGCCGATTTTTCCGCGGCTGTCCAGGAACTTTCGGCGGCTTACGAAAACAGGGATGCCGTTCTTGCCGGGGACCTTGCCGAGTACGAACTGGCGCCCCGTTTCCGGTCCTTGTACAGCGCTTTCTCAGGCGGGGAGTGATAGTCATGGGATTCTTCAACGTTTATTTATTGCAGAGCGGCGTAAGTTATTTTAAGGAAGACGACCCCCTGGCCGCCACGATTATGCTCATAGGCATAGGGTCGGTGATACTCATTGCCGTCATTGTCAATATCGTAAAAAGAAGCGTAGGCGAAGCCCCGATACGGGGCAGCAAAGGCGGCACCGGGGTCAGTGAACGGCGTTTCAGCGTCTTTCAGATACATAAAGTCGCCGCGGCCTACGGCCTTGACAAGGACCAGTCCAAGCTCCTTGAGTATGTCTTCAAATCCGACGGAGTCTCGAACCCCGAGGCGGTGATGCAGAACGCCAATTCCCTGGACCGCCATTTCAAGCGGGCGTACAAGAATATCGAAAAGCGCGGCGAAAGCGAGCAGGAAGTCCAGGAATTCCTTTCTACCCTCTTTTCCATACGGAACAGGGTGGAAGCCGGCCAGAAAAACGCCAATCCAGCGGCGGCGTCAACAAAGCGGCTTTCCGAAAACATGACCGCCGTGCTTTCCGCCGGGGCGGACAAGACTTTTTCGGTGAGAATACGCTCGACAAAAGGAGACGCCCTCGTTGTCGAATGTCCCAAAAACGCCGTGGGAACGCCGGTCAAATTCCCTTCGGGGACACCGGTAACGCTGGCCTTCTTTACAAAATCAAGCAAGGGCTTTTCCTTTACCACCAAGGTTTTGGGAAACGCCTCCACTCCCCAGGGACCGGCGCTCCAGCTTGCCCATACCGGCAAATCAAACGCCATGGCCCAGCGCCGTTTCAGGCGCAAGGAAGTATTCATATCCTGCGATTTTTCGCTCATCCGCATCCAGGAACAGAGGGTGGGCAAAAAGATCGAAAAGAAAATGATAGTAGAACCCAGGCCCTACCAGGGAACCATACTTGATTTATCCGCCGGCGGCTGCGCCCTGAAAACATCGTCGGTTATTCCCGTAGGTTCCCGGCTCAAACTGAGTTTTGAAAATTCCGAGGGCTTTCTCCTCGCCGCGCTGGGACAGGTAATGAGGACCAACAGGGGCGCGGGTCTCGGAATCATCATGCACATCAAATTCCTCAAAATTACCCGGAAGGGACTCAACGCCGTCAACGCCATGGTCTTCGGCTATGACAAGGATTGACGGATACGGTAAAAACATATAGGGTTGCGCTATGCAGGTACTGGAGCTTAAAAACATACAACATAAAGAAACTCCTATCTATTACCGCCGTTTTTATGCCGGTACCATTGTCATGGAAATCCTGAAAAAAAATGTGGAGCGGGACATAGAATTCATCATAGAAACCACTCCCTTTGGAAACAGGAATATCAACGTTACCTTTCGGCGGTCCGTGGATTACCCTATGGTTCCCCTTCTAAAAGAAGTAAAGAGTTATCTTGATGAATTCGACAGAAAGGGCGGCCTTCCGGTTTGAACGGGTAAGCGCTTCTCCCCTTGAAACGCTTGAGATCGGGGAAGAGCTTGCCGCGCTGCTGTGGAGAGGAAGCGTCGTCGCCCTCAGGGGAACACTCGGCGCCGGAAAGACCCAGCTTGTCAAAGGCCTTGCCAGGGGCCTGGGCATTCCGGACCGGATAACCAGTCCTACCTATACCATAATAAGCGAATATGAAGGAACGCTGCCCCTTTACCACATGGACGCCTACAGGCTCAGGAGTGAGGAAGAATTTATCCAGGCCGGCGGTGAGGAGCTTTTTTACGGGGAGGGAATAAGCGTCGTCGAGTGGAGTGAACGCATAGAGGGCCTTATCCCCGGCGACGCCGTGCTGGCCGAAATCGACATCACCGGGCCTGAAGAAAGGCGCGTTACAATACAGTATCCGGCCAGGCGGGAAAACCCGTGAATATACTTGCCTTTGACGCGGCCACGCCGGTACTCTCCATAGCCCTTTCCTCTGAAAAGGGAAATTTTTATTTTGAAGCCGACGCGGGTCTCAGACATTCTGAACTGCTCATTGAGGAGGCGCGGCGCCTTGCCGGGAAGGCCGGCCTTGAGGCGGCGGATATTTCCCTTCTTGCCTGTATGGGGGGCCCCGGTTCCTTTACCGGGCTCCGCATAGGCTTTGCCGCTGCCAAAGGCATGGCCCTTGGCCTGGGAAAACCCTTTGTCTCGGTTCCCACCCTGGACTGCATGGCCCTTCCCCACAGGCACTGGAGCGGCGCCGTGCTTCCGGTTATTGACGCGAAAAAAAATCACTTTTTCGGCGCCGTGTACCGGGAAGGGAAAAAAATTTCGCCCTGTCTTGACAGCGGAATACCGGAGCTTCTTTCGTTCCTCATACCCGGCGAGAAGGCGCTGGTTACCGGGCCTGACGCGGGCCTTTTTATGGAAAACCTTGAACACTGCGCCGGAAAAGACGCTTTTTCGTTTTTTATGGACCGGGACTGCCGCGCGGGCCACGCCAGGCACTTATTGGAATTGGCGCGCGAAAAGTATATACTACAAAATTGTGGTGATGATTTTGACACAGGCCCCCTGTATCTGAGAAAAAGCGACGCCGAACTGACCCTGGAGGAACGTGGTGGACAAGAGCGAGGATAAAACATCCGCTGAGGAGGAACTTGAGACACTTGAGGACCTTGACGCCGGCGGCGGGGATGAAGAACCGCGGGATGCCCTGCCCGTCCGGTATACAGCCCTCTTTGAAGAATGTCTTTTCCCCCTGCTCCTTATCAACGCGAAATTCAGAATAATCTACGCGAATCCCCGGTGCCAAAAGCTCTTTACCGATTTTTCCTGCCTTGAGGGAAACCAGTTTTTTGATGTCTTCGGGCGTTCCCTGGGCGTTGAGGCCCTCAGGGAAATCAGGGAAACCGTTCTTGACGGGAAAAACGGATTTTCATGGAAGGGCTATTCAATGCTGAAAAGCCGGGAACTGGAAACCCTCCGGTCACGGGTGTTTATTTTTCCCCTGGCCGACAATCCCGGTCCTTCCCCTGAATATTTTGAAGTGGTGTTTGACGATGTTACCGAAGAAAACAAACGGCTTTTAAGGAATGTCTTTATGAGCCTCCTTGAAGCCTCCCGCCTTAAAGACAATGACACGGGACACCACATATCCCGGGTAAGCCGGTATTCCGAAAGGTTAGCCAGGGAACTGTACGACAAAAAAATCTATGAAAACATAGACGCTGATTTTATTGACGACATCAGCTTCCTTGCCTCGATGCACGATGTGGGCAAGATAGGAACCCCCGACGATATACTCAACAAGGAAGGCCCCCTTTCCAAGTGGGAATGGAAGGTTATGCGCGAGCACACAAAGAACGGCGCCTATATTCTTTCAACCTATCCCAATCCCATGGCAAAGGAAATCGCCCTTTCCCACCACGAAAAATGGGACGGGACAGGTTATCCCTTCCAGCTTATCGGCGACATGATACCCCTGCCCGCCCGCATTGTTTCCGTGGCCGATGTGTATGACGCGCTGCGCATGGAACGGAGCTATAAACCGGCCCTGAACCATGAGGCTACGGTTAAGCAGATGGCAGGCGAGGGCGGGACCCATTTTGATCCCTTTCTTATCGAAGTGTTCAAGTCCATCGCGGGGAACTTTGAGGAGATCTACGAAAGCAACAAAGACGCGGGGACAAAAAACCCCCGGAACTGACAGGGCCCGCAGGCGCTAGATGCTCCTGCGTTCTTCTTTTATGCCAAGTTCGGGAAGCACCGGGTTTGAATCCAGGGCGGCCTCGTTTTCGGCCTTGATGGCGTCAAATACTTCCTGCCTGAAAACCTTGACCTGCCTGGGGGCTTCCACGCCGATGCGGACCTGATCGCCCCGTATTTCCAGTATGGATACCGAAATATCCTCGCCTATCATGATTTTTTCGTTGACTTTTCTGGAAAGTATGAGCATTATTTTTTCCCCGCCGCAAGTTCGGCCATGATGTCATGCTTTGTTTTCCAGCGCTGGTCGGCAAGTATTACCTGGCAGCCTATCCTGGTTTCCTTGTTGATCACCAGGGGGCCCTGGAGATTCGCCGTCATGGGTGTTCCGTCGCCGGGAACCGTAACCACGCAGAAAATCAGGGCGTTCTCCGGTGTGGTAATGCCGATTTCCGCCAGTACCGCGTCGTTGATGTCAAGTTCATAATCGGGCCTGAACAGAAAGGGATTTATCAGGATAAAGGCTATCTGCCGCGCCCCGGTTGACTGGAGCCAGTAAAAGGGCTGTTTTTCAGCGTCAAGAATCACATATTCCCTAAAAGACTCAAACCCGAAAAGACCTTTGGGCATTTGGATTTTCTGCCTCTCGTCAATGTCGATAAGCCCAAAGGCTTTAGTCGCAACCTTCACTGTATACTCCTTATCATCTCACCTAACGCAGGAAATCAAGCAGCGTCGGCGGAATTATCCTGGCGGCGGTCTGAAGGGCCGCCTTGTGGGCAAAGTCCATCATCGAAAGGTCCGTAGCCGCGCTGGCAAAATCAAGACCCGATTCGCGGGCCAGAATGGCGTTTGTGTTGGGAATTTCGGTATTGAGCCTTTCCCACGTCGCCTGGACCCGTTCCATACGGCTCCCAAGCTCGGCAACACGCGAAAGGGTATTGCCCAGGGCAAGGTCCATGCCCCCAAGGCCGAGGCTGCCCACAAAATCCTGGTCGCCCCTGAACAGGGCGTCCCTGAGCCTTATGACCATGTCAAAAACCGAACCGCCTGAGACCCTGGCGCCGGGATGCCAGTTCGGCGCGGAAGGATCGTTATTGGCGGAGATGATGCCCAGTTCCTGGAGCGTTGCGCTGCCCTGCCTGTCCTCGGCTTTGATAAGATGGGCGTTGGCGCCTTCCAGGGCAAGGCCCCGTGTAGTGGGATCAATATAGGCTTTTACCGGGGCGGGAGACTCGTTTATCTTGGCGACGATGGCGGCCACGGTATCGCCGGTAGTAACCTGTATCTCCTGGCCGTCTATAAAGAAGGCCCCGTCGGCGCGGGCTCTGTAGTCGGTGGCGTCAAAGGTTGAATAGATCTGCATTTTTTCCGCCCAAAAAGCCTCGCCGCCGCCTATATCAAGGTCCGTATATGACGCCTGGGAAGTCTCCGCCCTGCGGGAAGCCCCGGCGCCCCGGTACTCGACCCGGACCACCATGTTTTCGCCGCCTGAATCTACGGTTCCTTCCACCAGACGGAAAGGTTCGGTAAAGGCCTTGTCTCCGGCAAAGATCCGCGCCCCGTCCTGCCCTGTCTCGTTGGCTATGGTAACCAACTCCTTCAAAAGCTCGTTTACTTCCATGCCTATGGTTTTCATGTCATCGGGGGTAAAGACGCCGTTTCCGCCGGCAACCGCCAGTTCCCGTATGCGCTGAAGCACATCTACGCTCTGGCGGTAAACGCCTTCGGTGATTCTCAGGTTGTCCAGGGCATAGAAGGCGTTTTTTTCGTACTGCTCAAGCCTGTGGAGAACTGACGCGTAACGGACCGAGTGGGCCGCCGACAGGGGATCATCGCTTAAATTGTTGAATTTCCTTCCTGTTTCTATGCGGGTCCTGATATCATTGAGATCGACTTCCTGCCGCCTCAGATAAAACTGTGCGTCGTTATTCGGCATATCGGTAGATATTCTTCTCATGATTTAGCGCGCTCCTTATACACCCATGCGGTTGATGATGGTATCAAGCATGGTATTAATGGTAGTGATAAAACGGGCCGCCGCGGCGTATCCGTGTTGATACTTGATCATCTGGGCCAGTTCCTCATCAATATTGACCCCGGAAATTTCCTGCCGTTTATCCATGAGGTCCTTCATTACCTTTTGTTCGGTTTCGAGCCTGATCTTGCTCTGCTCGGCAAGAATGCCCATGCGGCCCACCACATCGGCATAATAATCGTCAAAGGTGGCGTTCTGCCCGACCATGACCCTGTCATAGCGTATCGAGGATATGGCCAGGGCGGCGTCGCCGTTGCCCGGATTGGCGGGCCTTCCGTTTTCCCCGTAGCCGGACGCCACGGAAGAGGGATCGCTTAAAAGAACGGGGTTTACCTCTATCCATCCTGACGGATGGGCCGCCGGGGCCACCGAATAGTTCATGGCGCCTACGGCAAGGCTTTCCACCGCGTTTGGCCCGCCCCAGTCATAGGCCCCCAGGGGCCCTGACTCGTTGAGTATCCCTGAGTAGCCTTCGAGGAAACGGCCCGAATCTTCAATATGGCGTATAACAAAATCGGGATTGCTCCTGTCAAGAGCGGTTCCCGCCTTGAGGGAAAGCCGTCCCTCCCGGTCAAGCCGGGCCGTAACCTCAGCGCCTGAGTTGTTGATGCGCTGAACCACTTCGGCCACCGTATCGGTGGGATAGTAGGGAACGGTAACAGCGCCGCCTGAGCCTGAAAGGGTGATTTCGCCCGCAAGGCCGACCTGGGCCCGGGCCTCAAGGACATTGGCGCCGGTGATGCTGAATATATAGCTTGAATCATACGCGCCGGCGCCGCCCCGGTCAAAATTGCCGTTAACGTTAGTCGTAAAGGGCCTTTCAACAAAAAAATCAAGGCCGGTCCTGCCGTTAAGCCCGTAGCCGGGCCTGTGGGCCTCATTGACCAGATTGATGAAATTCATGGCCATTGAATCAATACTCTGTATTTCCTGTTCTATGGTTACGTCCCGTATTTCCACAAGCGACGCGAGATAGCCGTTTTGAAAGTGAACCTCGCTGCCTGTATCTTTCCAGGTAATGCGGGAATACCCTTCGGTTTCTATGTTGCGTTCAACATCAAAGGTCCTGCCTATCTCGCCCTGTACCAGTACATAGCCCGCCGTGTGGAGCATGAACTCATCCGGGTCCCGGTTGTCAACGGTTACGTCTACAAGGGAAGAAAGCCTGTCCACCAGAAGGTCCCGCCTGTCAAAGAGGTCATTGGGGTTGTCCCCCTGGGCCTGTATCTTCCGTATTTCACCGTTGAGGGCGGCGATCTGTTTTGAAAGATCGTTCACCCTGGCAAGGGTGAGCTGTATGTCCTGTTCGGCCTGGTTTTGCAGAGCCTTGAGGCCGGTAAAACGTTCATGCACGGTGTCCATGAGGGTTCTGCCCCTTTCGGTTACCGCGCCGCGGTGGGCGGTCTCGGCGGGATGCTTTGACAGTTCTTCCCAGGCAGACCAGAAAGCGTCCATTCTTCCCCGTACCGAAATATCGTAGGGTTCATTGTACATCTTCTGTATATCGTCAAGGTATTTTTCCCTGGCGTCCCAATATCCCTCGCTTGAAGCGCTTGCGATGATGCGCTGGTCAAGGAGTTTGTCCCGAATCCGCTCGATGCGGTCAATGACAACCCCCTGCCCTATCTGGCCCGGAGTTTCCTCACGGTTAAGGCCGGGAAGATAAATGGGCTCAAAAGCCGACATTTCCACCCGCTGCCGGGAATACCCCTCCGTAGAGGCGTTATCTATGTTATGACCTGTCGTAAGCAGGGCCTGGTGATGGGCATTGACTCCCCGTTTTCCTATTTCTATTCCCGCAAAGGTGGATGTCATGGTACGCTCCTTTTACTAAAGACTCCGGTCCAGAACCATGCTCCGCATATCCGAAGCTACGGTCTTTCCCCGGCAGGTATAAAAACGGCCCCGGCGGTCAGGAAAGGCGGCGTCAAGAAAGTCCGCCACGGTGGTCTTGGCCTCTTCGATATATCTGAGCAGGGATTCATTCGCCATCCTGATACGGAGTATCAAAAGTTTTACCTGCCGGAAACT
>JAISCK010000182.1 GCA_031265635.1 Spirochaetaceae bacterium | reverse complement strand
ATCAAATTCCCCTTGCCGCGCCGGTGGTTCCTGACGTGCGTTTTGAGTACAACGAAAACCATGACACCATGATGGGCAAAGCCTTTGACAACCGCCTGGGCTGCGCGGCGCTTATCGCGGCCCTTGACGCGCTGAAAGACAAAAGGCCCGGCGTAAGCATCACCGGAGCCTTTGCCGCCCAGGAGGAAGTGGGGCTCAGGGGCGCCGAGGTTACCGCCCGGACCGTACAGCCCGACATTGCCATTTCTTTTGAAGGCTGCCCCGCCGATGATACGGTGGTAGATTCCTATGCCGTTCAGACAGCCCTAAGAAAAGGGCCCATGCTGCGGCACATCGACATGAAGATGATCACCAACCCCCGTTTTCAGGCCCTGGCCCTGTCCGCCGCGCGGGAAAAGAATATCCCCGTTCAGGAAGCGGTGCGCTCAGGCGGTTCAACCAACGGCGGCGTTATTCATCTTGCCGGAAAGGCCGTGCCGGTGATTGTCATAGGCGTCCCGGTGCGTTATGCCCATACCCACTACGGTATCTCCTCGTATGCCGACTTTGAAAACGCCGTCAAACTGGCCTGCGAAGTAATACAAAGGCTCGATGAAAAAACCATAAAAAGTTTCTGACATGTTGAAAGTCGGCGGCATGTTCTGCCTTGAAAAAAAGCCATCTCCGGCGGCCTCCGGGGTATCTTCCCCGGAGAGCCTTGCGGACAGGCTGGGCGGCGAAGACCGGCGTTTTTGCATGTCCGGCCGCTGCGCCATCTATTACTGCCTTTTGGACCTCATGCAGGGAGACGCGAAAAAGACAGCCTATCTCCCCGCCTATACCTGTGAAACCGTCGTTGCCCCGTATAAAAAAGCCGGGTACAGGCTTTTGTTTTACGATGTCGCGCCTGAGAATCTGGTTCCCCGCTTTGACCCGAATGTCATACCGGAAATTTCCGTTTTGGGTCTCTGCGGTTATTATGGCTTTTCCTTTTATGACCGTGATTTTGTATCCCAATGCGTCCGGGCGGGAGTGGCCGTCATCCAGGATATTACCCACAGCGTCTTTTCCGCGGACGGCATCGAAACCATGGCGGATTACAATGCCGGAAGTTTCAGAAAGTGGATGGGCATAGCCTCAGGAGGCATAGCGGTAAAACGGAAGGGGAAATTCAAACTTCCCCTCTTTCCTGTGGAAGAAGAACACCTGCGGGGAAGGCTGGCCTGTTTTGCCGAGCGGGAACGGGTTGTAAACCGGACTGGCGACGCCTCGGAAGAACGGGTAGAGGCCATTTTCTGGGAAACAGAGATGCGGCTCAGAAACATGTTTGACGCCTACGCAAGCGACAGCCTTTCCGAAGACCTGATACAGCTCTGTCCCTGGGAAGACCTGGTCCAAAAACGCCGGGCCAATTACCAGTACATTTTGTCCAAAGCGCCCTTTAACCCCGGCGCGCTTCCGGTATTTCCCGAACTGGGAAACGGCGTCTGCCCCAGCCACCTCTCCCTGTATTCCCCGGACCGGGACGCCGCCCAGGAATTCCTCGCCCAAAAAGGCATAGGGTCAACCTTCTACTGGCCCTTTCACGGCGAAGCCAATCTGAATGATTTTCCGGGGACCCGTTATATCTGCGACCACATCTACTCGGTCCCGGTTGATCAGCGCTATACGGACCGGGACATGGCCCTGGTATGCGACGCCATCGGGGAACTGGGTAAGACCATCACTCCATCTCCGGCAGGTACTTCCAGTAGCGCCGGGGCATGAAATTCCTCTGGAGTTGCGGGTTTTTTCTTTCCTCATTGTTGACGGCCCTGAAATAGGAGCGCCAGAGGGTTTTCCATGTATCAGGGGGCGGTGAGGCTTCTTCGCTGTCCGGGAAGCCGGGCAGGAAAGGTCCGGCCTCAGATTGTTCCACGATGCGGGGCGAAGCCGCGCGGGGCCTTATGAGCCAGAGTTTACGGCGGCAGTCCATGATAATCCAGCTCTGGTCCCCAAAGCGGCGTTCAAAATGCCCGGCCAAAAGGGGCAGGGTAAAGTGATCCGGTTCACACCGGGCGGTAAGCGCCTTACCGGGACCGGCCTCAAAACGGAGGAGACCCTCAAGGCGGTGGGCTTCCCTTCTTGTCCGGGCGGCCGCTTCCAGTACCGTGTCGGCATTATGGTCCAAGCGCCCGGCCACCCTTTCGGCGGCCTCCCTTGCCTCAGGCAGACGCGCCCAGGATGCGGGACTGCCGGCTGTCCCGGCGTCAGGACCGGACCCGCCAGGCCCATTGACCCCGTTTACCCCGTTGGGCCTCCCTGCCGCGACCGCGACCGCATCTCTGGCGGCCCGCAGGATCTGCCAGCCGTACCGGATGATTTCATTCTCTATGGGAAGTTCACTCATCCAGGCAAGGACAACGGCATCGTAGGCCCTGAGGGATACTTCCCCAAGTAAAAGGGCCGATTCGCTTTCCCCATCTTCCCCGGGGTCGGAGAAAGCGCCGCCTGAATATGTGCCTGGGCCCGGGGCCTCAAACAGGCTGCCCTGGCCTTCCGGCCCCCGGCGGGGACAGAGTACGGGACGGGGACAGAGTACAGGGAGCGCGCCGCTCCGGCAGGCTTCGTCAAGGGCCCCAAAAAGCCCCTCCAGGGAACCGTCATAATACCGGGACGCCATGGATACTCCTTAAACAGAAAGTTCTTTTCAAATTTGAAATCGCCTCAACAGGTCAAAAATCAAAGAGGGGGAGCTGGAGCCCCTCTCCGTCAAGGCCGGCGAGTATGCTTCTGAGCCTCCCGGCGTCCGCGGCCCGGTCGATAAAAGCTCCGGCTATGGTGATAAAATAACGGGCCCGCTTGAGGGTTACTCCCAGGCGGCGGAGCCGGTCAAACGAAAGGGAACGGGAAGCGGCGCCAAAGGCGCTGCCCCGGCGCACCTCGACAATGCGCCTGGCCGACACCGCCCCTATGCCGGGAACCCTGAGCAGGTCCTCGTATGACGCCCGGATTACTTCAACAGGAAAAAATTCAAGATGCCTGAGGGCCCAGGCCGCCTTGGGATCTATGAGGGTATCAAGAAAGGGCGTATCCCCGTCCAGCACTTCCTGGGGGGTAAAATGGTAAAACCTGAGCAGCCAGTCGGCCTGGTAAAGCCGGTGTTCCCTTTTTACCGGAGGGGCCGCTATATCGGGAAGCCGGGGATCAGGGGGGCCGCCTGTTCCGCCCGCCGGGGTAAAGGCCGAATAATACACCCGTCTCAGGCCGAATTTGCGGTACAGGGCCCCGGAAAGATTGATAATGGTCCTGTCATCCTCAGGACTGGCCCCTATGACAAGCTGGGTACTTTGGCCCGAAGGGGCAAATTCAGGGACAGAGCGCATGGTTTTCCTGTCCTCACCATATTCCCGTTCAGTATCGTTTACTTCTCCCATAGCGCCGAAGATAACCTTGCCGTCTTTCTGGGGGGCGAGCTTTTTAAGACTTCCGGCGGTGGGAAGTTCAATATTAACGCTCAGGCGGTCGGCCCAGAGACCGGCCTCGCGTATGAGCTTTTCCCCGGAACCGGGGATGATTTTAAGGTGTATATACCCCCCAAAAGCTCCCTGGGTCCGCAGCGCTCTGGCGGTCTGAATAAGTTTTTCCATAACTACATCAGGATCGGAAAAAATCCCTGACGACAGAAAAAGCCCTTCAATATAATTGCGGCGGTAAAATTCCACGGTAAGGTCAACCAGTTCCTGGGAAGTAAAGGACGCCCGGGGAATATCCGAGGAAACCCTGTTGACGCAGTAGGCGCAGTCAAAGCGGCAGACATTGGAATAAAGCAGCTTGAGAAGGCTGACACAGCGGCCGTCTCCGGTCCAGCTATGGCACACCCCCGCGGCCTCCCTGTACCCCAGCCCACCCGGAGCGGCGGAACCTGATTTTCCGGCCCTCCCCTCACTGCCGGAGGAAGCGCAGGAGGCGTCATATTTTGCCGCGGCGGCAAGTATCGAAAGTTTTTCCTCCAGGTCCATGCTATACTATACATCTGTATAGGTAAAAGCGCAAGAGAAATTCAGTAATACTCAGGTTTTACTCAGCAAAAAGCGAAAGGACACCGCAGAAACATTTTAGGGGTCCTGTCAGGGGGAAAAGGCCCTCCTTACGGAGGGCGCTTTTCCCCCTGACACCCCTCCCCACAATCGTTTAGCGTCCTTTCGCTGGTCGACAAAACAGAGTATTCCTGATTTACAAGGGAAGATTGGTAAAAATCCGGCAAAGTAAAAATACTTTGCCGGATTTTTATGGTTGAAGTATCATTTACTTGAAACCGTCCCCGTCATAGGCAAGCCGGGCCTGTTCCCGCACCTGATCGGACAGGGACTGATACTTGTCTTTGAGGGCGTTCATGTTCTGGTTGTAGAAAGCGACGAACTCAGGGTCCTGAAAGGGATCAAGATGCACCTGCTGGCCCAGGCGGCGGGCCAGTTCTTCTTCCTTTTTGCGGAGTTTGGGAGCGTATTGCTGCTTTATGGCCTGTTCAAACTGGTCCGCCTCGTCAAGATACCGGGCCAGGGCCTGGGTAAACTGGCTGTACATGCGGGCAAACTGGGTATGGGGAAGCAGGACGGCAAGACCCTTTCCCGCCTGTTCTATCCGCGCCATATCAGACGCGGCCTGGGGCAGGGACACCTGGGAGAGAAGCACCTCAAACACACCCTGCCTGAGCGCTTCCTTCTGGTCCGGGCCGGCCTTTTTTATTTCATCCTGAAGGGAAAGGCCGGGATTCTCAAAAAAAGCGTTTGCCAGTTTTTTCCCCTGCTGTTTTGCCTCATAGTTTGAAACACTGCCCTTGTCGCCCTTTACGGATTCGGTCCGCTCAAGGGCCAGCTCCAAAGCGCTTTTGATGCGTCCCATGACTGCTCCTTTCTCCAAAAATACTGTATTTCCCCGCCGGCAAGAAGACCGTCCATGGGAAAATCCCCTGTGTCAACAGGAATCGTGCCGCCTGTCTGAACGCCGAGAGCCAGGCCAAGGGCAAAAAACCCAAGCCGCCTGTCAAGACCCGAAAGAAAACGGTCGTAGTAGGCCCCGCCGCGGCCAAGACGCCTCCCGGCGCGGTCAAAACCAAGACCCGGAACAAGAATGAGCGCCGGAAAATCTTCTGTACCAAGGGGCAGATCAGGCGGAGGCTCCCGTATACCCAGACACCCTTTCCGCCAGGGAAAGAGCGGCGAAAGAACCCGGTAAAACCGCATATCCCGCCCTTCAACCCTGGGCAGAAAAACCTTTTTGCCGCCTTGAAAAGCCAGATTCAAAATGGGGCCGGTATCGATTTCCCCCTTCATGGACATAAAAAGAAGCAGGGTTTTTGTCCCGGCGAAAATTTTTTCTTGAGAAAGCAACCCGGCAACCTGGATGCCTTCGGCGCGAAAAACACCGCTGTCAAGGGAAGCAAGCCTTTGCAGCAAAACCTTCCGCGCGCTGTCTTTGGAAAGCATCGGCCTTAGATGGGCCTTGTTCCCCCGGCCTTTAAGCCGCCCTCGTAAATCCGGCCGCAGGCCAAAAACATGGGCAGTTTGGTCCCGGCAAGTATGATATTGGCCTCTTCGGCCATATCAATCATATCCAGAGTCGGCCTTTTGCCCCGGACAAAGATGATGCCCTTAATATCAAGCAGTTCGGCTGTCCGTATAACCTGGGGATTTACAAGACCGGTCAGGAGAACGATTTTTTCTTTTACAAAAGCCATGACATCACTCATAAGGTCGGCGCCGCAGGCGGAAAAGATTTCTATATCCGCCTTGTCCTGACCGTAAAAGTATTCGCCCTCTACCAGCCGTACCACCTCAGCTAAAACCACAAAGCACCTCTGGAAAAAGTATACTCCTGTATCATACTATTGTCCATAGAGAAGATGTACCGCCGGGCCGAAGCAAGAAAATAGTATCTTAGCGGTAAAATCCTTCCTCTTCACCCTCTCTTCGACTTTTCGCGTGAATATGCTACACTAAAGTATGTCCCGAAATCAGCGGTATACGGCTATGGTACTCAGGGTGCGGGCGCAGGGGGAGGCCAACAGGGAGGCTTTTTTTCTGACCGCCGAGGAGGGTATAGTGCGGGCGACGCTTTACGGCGGGCCCAAGTCAAAGCTCCGCGCCCAGGTGGCGCCCTGGCATACGGGGAAGCTCCTGGTTTACCACGATCCGGTACGCGACAGCCGCAAGATAAGCGACTTTGATGTGGAGTCCTGGAAGCCGGGGCTTCGGGAGCTTTACGAAAGAAGCGCGGCGGCGGGGACCATTGCCGAACTTATACTCTCTGCCCAGGGCGGCGGCGGGGGCTGGGACGAGGCCCTTGCCCTTGCCGGTGAAAGTCTCGGCGCGCTGGAAACGGCCGGCGGGGATGGGGCGGTTTTTTTGCTTATTCAATTTATATGGCGATGGCTTGAGTTTCTGGGTCAGAGGCCAAGCCTTGAATACTGTTCTTCCTGCGCTTGTGAATACCCTCCCGATGGGGTATTATGGTATTCCCGGTACGAGGGAAGCCTGCTCTGCCCTTCCTGCGCCCACAGCCCGGAAGGGGATGATTATCTGGAGCTGGGTCCCGGTCTCAGGCGCTGGCTCGGCGCGGCGGGCAGTATAGTGCCCGGAGAGTTCTGGCGTTATACGCTGGACGCTTCCCTTGCCGCCCAGGCCCGGCTGCTTGGTTCCGCCATAGCAAGCGGCCTTTTGGGAAAAAAGATACGCCTGGGGGAACTATGACTTGTCCGGCAACAGGAGGAACGCGATGCGCGCCGTAGATATCATCATGAAGAAACGTTCAGGCGGGGAATTAAGCGAAGAAGAACTGCGCTTTTTGATTTCGGGCTATGTGGCGGGGGCCATTCCCGACTACCAGGTGTCCGCCTGGGCCATGGCGGTGTTCTTTAAGGGCATGACAAGCCGGGAGACCGCTGCCCTTACGTCGGTGATGCTTAACTCCGGGGAAGTGATGGACCTGTCCGGCATACAGGGTCCTTTTGTGGACAAACATTCCACCGGCGGGGTGGGCGACAAGACCAGCCTCATCCTCGCGCCCCTCGCGGCAAGCCTGGGTATCAAGGACCCCATGATGTCGGGCCGCGCCCTTGGGCATACAGGCGGGACTCTGGATAAACTTGAGGCCATACCGGGCTACAGGACTAATCTCAGCCAAAAGGAATTCCGGGAAATCCTTATCCGGGACGGCTTTGCCATGACCGGGCAGACCAGGGAGATTGTTCCGGCTGACAGGCTTCTCTATGCCTTGAGGGATGTAAGCGGCACGGTGGAATCCATTCCCCTCATCACCGCCAGCATACTTTCCAAAAAAGTTGCCGAAGGCGCCGGGGCCCTGGTGCTGGATGTCAAATACGGTTCAGGGGCTTTTATGAAGGATGCCAAAGACGGCGAGGCACTGGCCCGTTCTCTTGTGGACACCGGGGCGGCCATGGGAAAAAAGATCATCGCCCTGCTCACCGATATGGATGAACCCCTGGGTAACATGGTAGGAAATTTTCTTGAAGTCGAAGAAAGCATTGATTGTCTTGAAGGAAAGGGCCCTCCCGACCTTATGGAACTTACTCTGGAACTTGCCGCCCGCATGGCTGTCCTTGGCAACAAGGCGGCCGGTCCGTCCGAAGGCCGGAGGCTCTGCGAAGAGGCGCTTAAAGGGGGGAAACCCCGGCAGCTTTTCCTTGACAATATACGGAGCCAGGGAGGGGACCCGGAGGCTTTTCTCAAGATGCGGGGCGTATACCGCTCGGCGGTGCATGGCGAAGTGCTGGCGCGGGAAGGGGGCTTTATAGGCCGTATCGACGCCTGGCAGGTCGGCCATGCCGGCGTGCAGCTTGGCGTGGGCCGGAACCGTACCGAAGACGAAGTGAGCCCCACGGCGGGAGTACAATTCCACAAAAAAAGGGGAGACGCGGTCAAGGCCGGGGACCTCATTATGTCGGTCTGGGCCAAAGACCAGGCGGGCCTTGCGTCCGCCCTGCCCCGGCTTGAAAGCGCTGTCTCCTACAGCGCTGTTCCGCCTGAAAGCCGCCGCATGGTACTCAAAAGTATAGAACCAAAAG
>JAISCK010000180.1 GCA_031265635.1 Spirochaetaceae bacterium | reverse complement strand
GCGCCGCCTGGTCAAAAGAAACAGGCCCGTTACGCTTCAGTCTCTCAGGCGGCGTTGACCTTGATATGGCAAGGCTTGCCGTCAGGTCTTACACGGACAAGGCAAGGGATACCCCCGCCGCCGTCCTGGGCGGAGGAGCCTGGATCAGGGCCTATACCGCCGCCCCCTACCTCACCGGCCGTTTCAGCCCGCGCGAATATCTCACGGTAAGCCTCGGCGCTCGTTATGATTCATACTTCCTCTCTGCCGAAACCAGCGACGGAACCTTGGACGACGGAATTGTCCATCATGCCTTTGTATACGCGGCGGGACTTACGCTTAATCCTTCCAAAGACCTTAAATTGTACGCCTCCTTTACAAGGCTGTTCCATTATCCGGCAGCCGACGAACAGGCGGAAATATATTTCGCCGGAACCTTTAACAGCGGCCTCAAGCCCGAAACAGGCTTTAACGCCGAGGCGGGAACTTCATACAGGCTTAACAGGCTTGCCTCAGGCTCGGCCCGATTCTTCTTTATGCGTGTTGATGACGAAATCTGGTATAATCCTTCGTCATACGCCAACGAGAATATGGACGGCAGTACCGGCCGCTTCGGCCTTAACGCGGACCTTGAGCTTACGCCCTTTGCGTGGGCCGCTTTCAGGGGAGGGTACAGCCTGATGCGGGCGGTATTTTCAGGCGGCGCTTTCAGGGAAAAAACCGTTCCCCTGGTTCCCGCCCATTCGGTATACGCCGGGATGAGCCTCTTGGCACCTTTCGGCCTTGAAGGCGGCGCGGATTGGACCTATGCCTCGGCGGTC
Source organism: Spirochaetaceae bacterium (assembly GCA_031265635.1). Classification (GTDB taxonomy): domain Bacteria; phylum Spirochaetota; class Spirochaetia; order Treponematales; family Breznakiellaceae; genus JAIRTD01. Next base: position 7,421 of record JAISCK010000180.1, on the reverse strand, counting down.
TATCAGGGAGGCGATTTCGCCAATACCAAAGACAGGGCCGGCACGGTCAATGTATTCGGCCTCTTTGTTCATTATACCCTGAAAAAAGACAGCGGTGCCTTTGCGGCAAGACTTGCCGTAGAAAATCTCCTCAATGTCTCCTATGCCCCGCTGGTATACTGGGACGGCTATTATCCCGCCGACGGCAGAACCATAAACGTATCGCTCATGTACAAATTTTAGACCTTCCCTGCGGATGTTTACTGTAAGGAAACCAAAAGCCAATACCGATACTAGATAGTAGGCTTGATAGTAGGCTTGTTCAACAGAATATATTGAAGAGGAGAAATGTATGGCAACAAAATGCCAATTTTGCGGTTCTACCGCTTATGGTCCCGGCTGTCCCAAAAGCACCAACGGCCTTCATGTACACCACGATGACGAAAAACACTGCATTTACTGCGGGTCATCTTCTTACGGCAACGGATGCCTCCAGACCCCCACCCGGAAACACATCCACGGCCACGGGGGCAACAAGTGCACCTACTGCGGTTCGACCGAAAACGCCATGGGCTGCAAGCACAGCCCGACAGGAAAACACGAGAAATAGCCCGCTATTCTTTCCGTACCACAAGGGGAGCCTGGGGCCGCATGGCCCACACGCTTTTGTCGTACATGGCTTCGGCAAAGAGGGGCGGCACGGTAAAGGTCCCCGGATTAATGGCCCTGGCCCGGTAACTGAAACTCGCAACCTGGGGGCTTGCCGTTCCATAGACGACAATGCGGTCTTCCCGCACGTCCACATAATCGGGACGCCAGCGGCCGGACTGACCGGCGGCCGATCCGCGCACCGATTCTATGTCCGCCTCAAGGCCGGCGGGAAGAAGGTCCACAAGGGCCAGGTTGGAGACGGTCTTGTTGTTGGTGGTCCTGAAATTCACCTTGACCGTTACTACGCCGCCTGCCTCGACCGAATCAACGGCCTCACCTGAGTCATTGAGAAACTCCCTGTACACTTCAAGATTATTTTTTATTTCCGTTCCGGGAATTTCGAGTTCAAAGCCGCCCTGTGTTATCTGGTAAAAGAGGTTAAGAGCGTCGCGGTTTTCTATCTGAATCTTTCCCGCCTCGCCGGAAAAAGAAGCGCTGAACAGGGCGCCTGTTGAAGCGGCCTGGCTTGCGCCGCCCGCTCCGGGAGCGGCAGGCCCTCCGGTAACGCCGGGGGCAAACACCAGATCGCGCCTCTGGCCGTTGTTGAGAATTTCCCGCGCCGCGAATCGTCCGTTTGTTACGCCGGGAACCGCTTTGAGATAGGCGTCCACCGCCATGAGGGCAAAATTCGCCGAGAGGGTTGTATAGCGCTGGTTTTCGAGCCGGCCGGCCATGGAACTGAGAAGGGTCTCGGATACCTCCCTGAGTCTCCGGGGAAAGTGTCTGGCGGTGACCGAAAGGTACAGGGAATCATAAAGCAGTTCGTCAAAGTAATGTACCGAATCGTCAAAACGCATGGTCCATTTTATTTTTTCAGCCAGCGCAAAGGCGTCTATGTCGCGCCGCAAAAGGGCATAAGATCCGGCAAGGAAAAGGCCGGGCAGTTCGGTCTCGGCCTCCCTGTTGTAGCGGGCCATGTCCGCCTTGAGCGACTCAACGAGCGGCGTTGTAACAATTTCGTTAAGGGTAAGTACATACACAGCGTAGGCGCGGCTTGTGAGCCTGTAAAGCGAATGTTCCTGGGAGGACGCAAGGTCCCGCGCCGCCTGCAGCATGCGCTCCATTACGGAAGGCGCCACATAGTAGCCCCGGTTCTTCGCCTCGGTAAGGAAATGCGCGGCGTAAACCGTGATAAAAGGATCGGCGTCCGTATTGGCCGTCCACATGCCTATGCTGCCGTTTTCCTTCATCCGCGCCTGGAGTATGCCTATAACCCGGTACACCGCCTCATCGGCCTCCTCCCGGGAAAACTTCAGCTCCCTGAAAAGCTCCTGGTACAGGAAGGGGAAGGCGGCGCTGATAAGCTGTTCCGAACAGCCGTAGGGGTAATTATCAAGGAAGAATTTGAGGCCCCGTGAAATGCCCAGGGGCAGATACGAGAGGGAAACATCCCTGGTGTGGAATTCATCGTAAAGTTTCCGTTCAACAGGAAGCTCTACGGTTCTGTTCCGCATAACGCCGGAACTGAGCGAGACGCGGTAGGGCACGGCGGGCCGTATGCTCATATAGGCTGAAAGGCCTGAGACTTCGTAGCCCGGCGCGCCTTCGGTTCCTCCCGACGCGGTAAAGCGTATTTCCGCCGCGCCCAGGGGACCGGCCGCCCTGACGGGTATGGCAAGGGTGGTATCGGCGCCTTCGGGTATGACAAGGTCGAATTCGCCGCGGCCTGATATGGCGAGGTGGGGAGAGGGAGCGGCCCTGAGGCGCACCCGCGCGTTTTCGCCTGAGCCCTTCCAGTTATTCGTTACGGTAAGGGAAAGCTCGAATTCGTCCCCCGGCGAAGCGGTCATGGGGGCGTTGGGACTTATGATGAAGGTGCTCCGTATGAGAGAACGGTCCTCGGCGGCGCCCACAGAGTCGCCTGAGACCGCCACGGCCATAACCCTGAGAGTCCCGTTAAAGTAATCGGGAATACGGTACGAAAGTTCCCGCGCGGTTCTGCCGGCGTCAATGATGCCCGACCAGTAGGCCACAGGCTCGTACTGTTTTCGCTTAAAGGGATTAAGGTTGCGGTTAAGGGCTTCCGCGCCCGCGCCGCCTCCCATGCCGCCCATGGAACGGACCACGGAATACTTGGGCAATACCATATCCAGTATCTGTGCCGTGCGCACTTCCAGGGCCTGTTTCCTGAAAAAGAAACCCAGGGGGTCCGGGGTGTGATACCCGGCAAGCTGCAATATGCCCTCGTCAACGGCGTAGACGATAATCTTCCCCGGACGGGAAGCGGCGTATTTGATGACAAAATCTTCCCCCGGCTTCGCTTCCCTGGGGAAGTCGAGGCTTATCTCCGTGGTACGGTTTTCCCTGCTTACCGAGAAGGGAACCGCGCCGTAACTCAGGGGGGACATGAAGATTTCAGGCGAATCCTGGGAGCGGACAAACTGCACATTCACATAACCGTTGCCCTCAAGGTCCGCGGGCATGGTGATGGTCTGGACTGTCGTTTCCCCGGTGGACCGGAACCATTTATAGCCGTAGACCCTGTCCCGTTCTACGGTGATGAGCCCCGCTCCTTCGTAGGGAGCCTTGATCATGAGTTCCATTGTTTCGCCGGGGGCATAGTCCGCCTTGTCAAGGGTGATGTCAAGCCGGGCGGTACGGTTAAGGCTGCGCTGCAAATTCTGCTGCCCGGCCACGGTAAAGGCAAGCCGGTTATATTCAAGCCCGTCGGGACCCGAAATAACCAGCCGGTATTCTCCGGGCTGTGAAGACGGCAGGCGGTATTCAAGGCCCTGCGGGGGAACGGTAATCGTTTCCTGCGAGACAGGATATTCCTTTTGAACAGACTGGTACTTGTATATCCCGCCCGGTTCAAGCACCAGGGCTGACACATAACGCAGTTCCACAAGGGAAAAGGTCAGGTCCCCGGCGGTGGTTTTTTCGGCATTGCTGTCAATGGCGATGAGGGAAACCATCCTGGAAGCGTCCTGCTGAATATAGCCGAGGCTTCCGTCGCTCCTGTAGCCGATGAGGTACGGAAGGGGGCTCACGTACACGGAGGTTTCGGCGGCCACATTGCGGCCGCTTCCCTTTTCAAAGGCTTCGGTGTAAAAGGTAAGACTATAGGTAGCCTTTTCAAATTTTGAAAGGTCCAGGCCGAAAGACACTTTCCCGTCGCTGTCTGTAGTGCGGCTTCCCAGGAATTCCTGGTAGCTTTTTCCGGTTAAAAAGGGGTCAGCGAAACTGTAGTCCCGGTACTCGCGGAAATACTGGCGGGAAGGAACAAGATTTATCTGGGCCTTTACCTCGTTGCCCGCCGCCGGGGTCCCGAAGAGGTTCCGCACAGTAACCAGGGCGGAAAGTTCCGACGGGGCTATCCAGCCGCTTCCCGGCAGGGGATTAAAGGCGGCCTGCACATTGAGGGTGTCGGCAAGGAATTCTTCTACCTTGACAGTAACGGAACCGAGAAAAACCCTCTCTTCCCTTCTGTCCCGCTCCCGTATGACGTATAACGATGTGGTATAGGTTCCGGTGGGAGACCATTCCTGGGTGCTGAACCGTACTTCCTCAACGCCCTCGGAAGAAAGGCTTATGCGCCTGTTGTAAATTTCCGCGCCCCGGGGATCGGTAACTTTACATTCAAGGGGCGTGCCTTCGAGGTTGACCGTCCAGTCGCCCGACTTGACCGCCATGGCTATGCGCACCTCGTCGCCGGGGCGGTACAGCCCCCGGTCGGAGAACAGGAAGGCCCTGAGAGTTTTCGGGTCGCTCGCGCCCTGTATCCCGCCCACATCAAAGGAAGAATAATCAAGATTCCGGCCTGTGGGACTGTAGGGCATAAAGGAAAGGTCCTCGCCCCTCCGCACGGTAAAAACCGTGGGAACGCGGTCATTCTTGTAGTCCTGGAGATTGGGAACCCGCACATGGCCGTCGGGCCCGGTATAGGCGCTGAACACCGGATTCCCGTTGAGGCCAAGCACGGTAAGCTGGGCGCCGTCTACCGGACCGCCTGTGGCGATGGACTGGACAAAGACATCCCTGGTTCCGTCGGTATTGACCTTTACAAAGAAACCCAGATCGGTAACGACAATGAGCCGCCTGTCCTGATACACGGGCCTTTCGATATCTTCCTTGACCGAGAAGATAAAGAGACCGTGCCTTAAATTCCTCGAAGGAATATTTTCAAGATAGCGTGAAAAATCAAAAGAAAAATAACCGACATCCCGCCCGCTTGAAAGGGGGACGCTCGCCGTGTCCCGAAACTGTTCGGTAATATTGTAATCGTTAAAAGTGTAATTTCTGTACTGTATGTTTGAAATATCCCCCCTGGTCTGGGACACCAGATGGTTAATGTCGTCGGGCCTGACGCGGCCTATCTCAAAGCGGACATTCTGTACGCCCCGGCTCAAAAGGGAAAGCCGTTTGTCCCCCGAATAGGCAAGTATGGAGCCTGACGACAGTATGGCAAGCTCCCTGGGATATTCCTTTACTCTGAATATTGCCTCATAGGGTTCGTTGAGCACATAGCCGCCGTAAAACCGGGTTCCGTTATTGATGCGCAAAAACACATAACGCCCGGCTTCGGCGCTGAATTTATAACTCGAAACCGAATTATAGCGGAGTTCGCCGGGAATAGCCTCCAGTTCAACCCTGCGGGAAGAGTTTAAGACTTCGGGAACCGCCTCGTCAACCGAAGACCAGGAGTAATTTTCAATCTCCCGGAGGCCCGGAAGAGGAGGCCGGTTTACCGGCAGTTCCCACAGACCTATGTTTTTGCTGAGTTCGCTTTCTTCTATTGTTCCCCTGGTGGCGAGAATAAGCACCTGGTCGTAGAGCTGGTTCGGGTTCATCACAAGGTCATGCCGTGACGATTCAACCTGCGCGTAACTGGTTATGCTTGGAATGTCGGCGTACAGTTTCAACTGCGCGGTCGAAGCGCTGCCTCCGCTTTCATCCTTGACGCCCCGCCCTACGGTAACTACCATGGTCAGGGGCCTGGCAGGAAGCCCCAGCGTTTCGGATACAATATAGGCCGCTGTCCCGGTCTCGTTGTAATCAACGGTAAACTCATAAAGCCTTTTCTTGAGCGAACCGGAATCGGCCCTGATATCAGGCTCTATGCTTATGCTGCGCTCCAGGGAAGGGCGGTCTATGGGATAGTTTGCCCTGACCGTGGCAAGGACGCGCCTGACGCCGTCGTTTTCAGGGTCTATGTAAAACTGGACATCTTCGTCGGAAAGCTCAAAGCCGGGAAGCGAAAAAGAAAAGCTCCTGTTGGCCTTGATATGGGAAGGAAAAAAATCACCGGCAAAGTTCACGGTGTATTTCTGCCCCAGCGCCCATTTTGCCTCCGTGGTAAAAACAAGGAAGCTGTCGCCTTCCCACTTCCAGGTTCCCTCGACAGGAGGATTGATGGTAATACCCGCCGCGACCTCCGTATCAGATGCCTCTACCCTGGCCGCCGGAGCGTAAAACTCTACGGTCAGGGGGCGTTCCTCGCGGAAACCGTCCTGGCCTTCCTCGCCTATGCGGTTATCCGGCGCGGACCAGGTAAACTCAACCTGTATGGGCCGGGGGCGGCGGGCGGCGGTCATGCGCCAGCCTATAAGCATGCCGGCGGCCAGAAGCAGCGCGACAGAGGAAGCTATATAGCGGCCCTTGTGAGCCTTGAAATTCTTTTTGTTGAAATCCGCGAAAGCCCGGCACAGTTCGCCGCATTTCCCACCGGCGAAAAAACGGTATATTTCACGAAGAAATTCCGGAGGGGTATATGAACCCAGAAAAAAGCGAAGCCAGTTCCGGCGTTTGTTTTGAGACATGATAAGAAAAGTATAACACAGTTAGGAAATAAAAGATAGCGCGGACAGTTTACGGCTCAGTTCATCGAGGAAAATTTGGCGCGTCTCAACAGGAGGCAGGAGGCCCTGAAAAAATCCGCCCCCGCCGCCGCCCTGGACGCCGTAGGTTCCACAGGTTTCCCCTATCAGGGCCTTTATGTCAACGCCCTTTTTTGAACACAGCGCGGCGAATTTTCCGTCCGGTTCCGAAGCAAGGAGCAGCACGGCGGCGGTCTTCTTCTGCGCCGTCCTGCCTATGAGGAGCACGTCTTCCATGTCATGAGCGGCGTAGAGCCGCCGTATCAGGGCGCCTTGCGGCGGCGCGTCCCTGAGCAGGTCTTCCGCTTCGCGCCGGGCATCGGCGTTTTTGAGGGCGGAAAGTTTTTTCTCCATGTCCTTGCAGCGCTCGTTCAGGGCAAGGACGCCGGCGGCGATTCCGTTTACCGGTATCTTCAGCGCCCGCGAAACAATATCAGCCTCATGCCTCTGGCGGCGGCTGTCAACGAGGACCCGTCGCCCGGCAATAAAGGTAACGCGGGTCATGCCCTTGTATTTTTCCGCGCCCAGTACGCGGAGCATGCCTATGCCGCCGGTCGAGGAACAGTGGGTGCCGCAGCAGGGCGAAAAATCACAGCCCCGGATTTCTACCACCCTGACAAGTTCCTCGCCCTGGGGAGGCGTCTTGCGGAGCGGAAAGGAACGCAGGTCTTCGGGCGGGCACAGATGTATGATTATGGGAAAGTCAGCCTCAATGGCGCCGGATACCGCTTCTTCAACTGAGAGGAGTTCCTGGGTTGAAAATTCCCCCCGTTCAACATCAATGGTATTGTATTCTTCGCCCAGATGCATGGACACCGTAGGCGCGGACAGGAGCCTTAGTATGGTTCCCGAAAGAAGATGCTGGCCCGAATGCTGCACGGTAAAATCCCTGCGCCGCGCGGCGTCAAGAACAAG
>JAISCK010000140.1 GCA_031265635.1 Spirochaetaceae bacterium | reverse complement strand
TACCGCTACGTATTATTGCCAATCAGTCCTTGGCGGTGGATGTAGTTTCCGGGGCTACCATTACCAGTCGAGCTATACTGCGGGCTGCTGAATTGGCTTTAGCCGAAGCGGGCGGCGATATAACTTCTCTTAAACAAGCAGTAGCAAAACCTGCCCTTAAGAAAGGTCCCGCCGAAATCGTAGATATAGTCATTGTTGGAGGTGGACTTGCCGGGATCAACGCCGCCTATGACCTTAAAATTAAAGCGCCTACTGTTTCCTATGTGGTTTTGGAACAGTTGGATGTTATCACTGGTTCCCTTCCCATGGCAGGAGGCGCTATTATCGCCACTAAATCCAAACTTCACAGTTCCCTGGGACTTGAGTCTTCCCTCTCGGACATTATTCAGCTTATGGAAGTAGCCTCGAAAGGCAGAGTACGGAACAATTATATCTCTCAAATTTATGCAAATTCTGAAGAGTTGCTTAACCGGCTTCTTGATTGGGGAGCCCCACTCTACAGCGTACCAAATTATAGGAATACATCCACTAATAATGTTAATACAACCCTTTCCCAGGGTACTTCCAATGATAAAGTGTATGCAGCCTGGGCTAATAATGGCGGCGCAGGGTTTGCCCGGTTTTATAATGATCATCTGGCTCAAGATCCTCTTAACCTGAGGCTCAGGTCCAAAGTAACGGAACTCATTGTCTCCGGCGGCAGAGTAACCGGGGTAAAAGTTCGGGATGATGAAAAGGAATATGAAATTTATGCCAAGGCGGTACTGCTGGCTACCGGCGGGTTTGGTATGAATCAGGAACTTATTAGGGAATATTCTCCTCTTTATCTGGGTGGCATTTCCCGAACCAATGCAGGGGCAACCGGAGACGGGTTTATACTTACCAGACAGTTCAATCCTGAAATTGTAGGCTGGGGTATGATGGGAGGCAATATACGGGCTTCCTTAAAGCTTAATGCCATAGCCTCCATGTTTGTAGTTTCCACCGAAGGCAGGCGTATTGCCAATGAGGCGGATAACTATGCGGTTTTGGAGGCTCTCAAGGGCGGGGAAGTAACAGGATACAAACTTTTGGATAGTAATTTTTCCGATCAAAATGTTCTAAAAATTCATCTTGATGCTGGGCTTATTGAGCCCTATGACACCCTGGAAGCATTGGCTCGGGCCAAGGGTATAAATGAAGCCAATCTGCTGGCTACTGTACGTTCTTATAACCAGGCGATAGATACCCGGCAGAGTCCGGGGTTTGGCCTGCCGGCGGAACGGGGACAAAAAATTGATACTCCTCCTTATTATGCGGAACGGCTTTATACCAATTGGTTTGGTACGGTGGCGGGAATCAAAGTGGATGATCAGATGCATGTATTGGATGGTACAGACAGACCTGTGCCGGGCCTGTATGCCGCCGGGGAACTCACCGAGGGTAATATGTGGTGGGGTACTCTGTATCCTGGAGCGGGAGTAGGGATCAGCTATGCTACCTATACCGGCCCCTATGCAGTGCGTAACATCGTCGCTGAATTAAAATAATGGCGGTACCCGTTTTTACGTGACGCAACAGGCGGGGCTGGAAAGAGGCGGCCATATTTGCTAAATTTGTCCTATGCGCCGCCTGTCAGGACCTTTTTTGGCCGCTGCCCTGTTTGCCCTTCTTGTGCCGCCGCGAAAAATCGCGGCCCAGGCTTTCCCCAGACCGTCCCCCCGTCCGAGGCTGGAGGCGGACAGCAGGGCCTATGCCTATGGCGAAAAACTGAATGTTGCCCGGCCCCGCTGGCAGGATGTGCTTGACGCGGCGCTCTGGGCTTCGGGCTGGGACGGCGGGGGGAGCCGGAACCTGCTTGTCCGGGGCATTGACGAACTCCTTGCGGACCCGGGCCTTCCCCGGGGAGCGCGGGAACGGGGCGAATATATTCTTGAATTTATGCACCGCCGTTTTTTGCGGCGTTATGCCGAAAGGCAGACCAGGCTTGATGTTCTTGCCGAGAGCGGCGGGTTTAACTGCGTGTCTTCGGCGGTACTCTACGCCGTGCTTGCCAGGGCCGCGTCCCTTGAACTCCGGGGTGTTATCACCAGGGACCATGCCTTTATCACCCTTGACGCGGGGGATGAACGTATCGACATAGAAACAACCAATTCCTTTGGCTTTGATCCGGGAAGCCGGAGGGAGTTTCATGACCGCTTTGGCAGGACCACCGGCTTTGCCTATGTTCCGGCCCGCGATTACCGGGAGCGGAACGACCTTTCGATACTGGAACTGGTGTCGGTGATTCTTTCCAACCGCATTGCCGAGGCTGAACTTTCGCTCCGTTTTTATGAGGGGCCGGGCCTTGCCCTTGACCGCGCCGCCCTGCTTTCCGGCAGGGAACGCCCCCTTGATTCACCCTTTTTTATTGCTCCCGAAGAAGATGTCAAGACCCGCCTCTTGAATTACGGCGCGCTTCTGGTGCGCCAGGGCCGCGAAGAGGACGCCCTTGCCTGGGAGGACGCCGCGTTTCATCTTGCGCCTGACGCCGGCCTCTGGGAGGAATTTGTCTTTGCCTGCCTCAACAACCTCCTCGTAAAATCGGTGCGCGCCGGAAACGCCGCCGGGGCCAGGCTGCTCCTTGACGAAAACCGGGGGCGTCTCAGCGGCGGGAACTATGCCAGGCTTGACCTCCTTGTCAGCGACGCCGAAATGGTTGAACTCAGTACCGCCGTCAGAGGTCCAGGGGAAACCGGGGCGGTCCTTGCCGCCCTTGCCTCCGCTAATCTTGAACCCGCGCGTTTTGTCGAACTCAGGGAATTTGTGATTCTTACCGAGGGAAACCGCATCGCCGCTGACCAGGACTGGCGGGCCGCTATAGCCTGGCTTGAGGAAGCCCTTGAGCGTTTTGGCCCCAGCGCCCGGATTTCCGGCGCCTTGGGAGTATACCGTTCAAACCGCGCCGCTGATCTCCACAACGGTTTTGCCGGTTTGTACAACAAGAGGGACTATGCGGCGGCCAGGGAATGGATACAAAGGGCCCTTGCCGAATTCCCTGACAACAGACAGCTTGTCTCGGACAGCGAACTTGTGGAACAGGCCCTGCATCGTTAGGGGCAAGGGCGAAGTATGCCGTATTTTATCCATGCCGATCTTGACGCTTTCTATGCCTCGGTTGAGCAGTTGGATCATCCTGAATACCGGGGAAAGCCTGTTATTGTCGGAGGGCTGCCCGGAGACAGGAGAAGCGTGGTGTCAACAGCCTCCTATGAGGCAAGGGTGTTTGGCGTTCATTCGGCCATGCCCATAGCCGAGGCCGTGAGGCTCTGTCCGCAGGGAATTTTTCTCCGGGGCACTATGGCCCGCTACCGTGAAAAATCAGGCGAGATTATGGCGCTGTTCAACAATTTTTCTCCTGAGGTACAGCAGCTTTCCATAGATGAGGCTTTTCTTGACATTACCGGAACCGAAGGGCTTTTCGGCCCTCCTGATGTTCTCGCCGAGAGGCTTAAAGAACAGGTGCGGAAAGAGAGCGGCCTCACCGTTTCCGTGGGACTTGCTTCAAATAAATATGTCGCGAAAATCGCGTCCGGCCTGTCAAAGCCCGACGGAAAAACCGTCATCCCTCCGGGCGGCGAAGAAGCGTTTATGCTTTCCCTCCCGGTAAGCAAAATCTGGGGCGCGGGCCCTAAGACCCAGGAACTTTTCGTTTCCTACGGCCTTAAAACCTGCGCCGATGTCCGGGGTCTTTCGGAAGAAACCCTTGCGTCCATCTTCGGGAATGCCTTTGGCCTTTTTCTCTTTCGCGCGGTGAGGGGAGACGCCGCCGCCGCTTTTGATGAGGAACGGGGAACCCATTCCATGAGCGCCGAGCGTACCTTTGATTTTGAAATCTATGACACCTTTGCCATAGAGACAGCTCTTTTTGATATATGCCAAACCCTCATGTGGCGGCTCCTCGACTGCCGGTGGCAGAGCCGTACCGTAATGGTGAAGATACGGTACGGGGATTTTTCGACCGAAAGCGGCAGGGAAACTTTTGAAACGCCGGTCCGCACGCTCAATGAGCTTTACGACAGGCTTCTTAGTCTGTTTCACCGGAAGTACCGCAAGGGAAGGGGAGTAAGGCTGCTTGGAGCGGGCCTTATGAACCTCGAAACAAAAACAGCGTACCAGACCGGACTCTTTGACGGGGGCCTCAAGGGACCGGACAACAGGGAACGGCGTCTTGAGGAAACCATACTCGAAATCAACAAAAAATTTCCCGGCGCGGCCCTCAAGCGCGGCCGCCTGGTATGAATACCGGCATGAGTATACAGCCGAAAAATCCCGAGAAAAATTCCAACGCGAAAAAACGTCCTGGCCGGGCGACGAAAATTATTTTGGCCCTGGTCCTGTTTCTTATTCTTGTCGTTTCGTATAACCGTATCTTCGGTACTATACTTGGGAAGATTTCTTTTTCAAGCTATTACACCGACCGGAGCGGAAAACTCCTCAATGTTTTTTTGACCGGCGACGACAAGTACCGTTTCAGGACAGCGCTGTCAAATTTTCCGCCGGCCCTTGTCGAGGCTGTCCTGCTCCAGGAGGACCGCTATTTTTACGGCCATATCGGCGTTAACCCGGCGGCCATGTTCAGGGCGGTTTGGGAAACCTATGTCAAGCGAAGCCGCCGCATGGGGGCTTCAACAATAACCATGCAGCTCGCGAGGCTCCGCTGGGGCCTTTATACCCGGAATCTGCCGGGAAAATTCCTCCAGACCCTGCTTGCCCTTTTTCTCGAAGCCTGTTATTCGAAAGAAGAAATACTTGAGGCGTATCTTAACCTTGTTCCCCTGGGCGGCAATATCGAGGGCTATGCTTCGGGCGCGTGGTATTATTTTGGCAAGGATGTGCGGGAACTTACCAAAAGCGAAATCCTTGCCCTGGCCGTGATACCCCAGAATCCGGCCAGGCGCGCCCCCCGTTCCGGTTTTGCCGGTGATGAACTGCTTCGTTCCCGGCGTATCCTGTACGACGCATGGCTTGACGACCACCCCGAGGACAAGCTTCTTGAGGCGGAAATGGAACTGCCTCCCTATATCCACGCGGCCTGGCCCAGAAGGGCCCTTCATTTTACAGAATATCTCAGGGCCTTTCTTCCTTTGGGCGGAACAAGGACCGCTCTGGATCTTGGGTATCAGAATATCCTTGAACGCGAACTTGAAAATTTCCTGGTGAAGAACCGTTCCTGGGGCATCAAGAATGGGAGTCTGCTTCTTGTTGATTATACCTCAATGGAAGTCCTTGCGGCTGTTGGTTCGGCGGATTATTTTGACGATGAGATAGAGGGCCAGGTCAACGGCTTTAGTTCAAGGCGTTCTCCGGGTTCGACCCTCAAACCCTTTGTGTATGCCCTGGCCATTGAACAGGGCCTGATTCATCCTGAAAAGATGCTCAAGGACACGCCTGTGGGTTTCAGCGAATACACTCCCGATAATTACCAGAGTGAATTTATGGGGCCGGTCCAGGCATGGCGCGCCCTGGTTGATTCGCGGAACATTCCCGCGGTTGAGCTTGCCCGGAATATCCGTAATCCCGATCTCCACGATTTTTTGTCCCGCGCCGGAGTGGGCGGTCTTAAAGAAAAAGACCACTACGGCCTTTCCCTGGTTCTGGGAAGCGCCGGCCTTACCATGCTTGAGCTTGCGCGTCTTTATGCCGCCCTGGCGTCAGACGGCGTGGAAAAGGAACTCCGTTTTTTTGCGCCGGGCTCCGCCGCGCCGGGAGACGCCCTCTCCGCGAGGAGGCCGCTGCTTTCCGCCGAGGCCGCCGCTATTACCCTGGACATGCTTGCGCGTAATCCCGCCCCTGACGAAATAATGGACGGCAGCGGGCGCGGGGTTTCCGTGGCGTACAAGACCGGAACTTCAATCGGCTTTAAGGACGCCTGGTCCATCGCGGTATTTGACCGCTTTGTTCTTGCCGTATGGCTGGGAAATTTTTCGGGCGAGGGGAACAATGCCCTTATAGGCCGTCTTGCCGCCACGCCGTTACAGTTCAGCGTCATAGACGCCATCAGCGCGGGGATTCCCCAGGCAGAACTGCTCCCGCCGAGGGCCATGCCGCCCCGGGTTGCCAGGGTGGATGTATGCGCTGTCTCAGGGGATCTTCCCGGCGAGGACTGCCCTCATCTTACCGGGACCTGGTTTATACCCGGCGTTTCGCCTATCACCACATGCCGCATACACAGGCGCATTTATATTGACACCCGTACAGGCTACCGTACCGATGAGAGCGAAGGGCCGTATATACGTTCCGAGGTCAGGGAATTCTGGCCTTCGGACCTGATGGAAATTTTCGACCTGGCCGGGCTTCCCCGTTTTACGGCCCCGCCCTATCCCCCCGGCCGCTTGAGCGCCAGGGAAACGCCGGGCTTTCCCCCTTCGATAATTTCACCCCTTGCCAATTCTACCTATGTACTAACCGGCGGCAGCCGCTACAATCAGCTTGTGCTTCTTGCCGCCGCCGATCAGGACGCCGGCGAACTCTTCTGGTTCGCCGGCGCCCGGTTTATAGGAAGGACCAAACCAAACGAACGTTTTGTCTGGTCCCCCCAGCCGGGAATATGGGATATCTCGGCGGTTGACAAACAGGGCCGCTCAAGCGGCATCAGGATTACGGTACAAAGGGCCGAAGATCCCTAGCGGGAAAGTTTTTTGCTTGCCGTAAGCAGGGAACCGAGGACCATGAGATGAACCGCGAACATCTGCAGCACATGCCAGAAATCGGAACTAAATTTGCCGTCTTTGAGCCAATAAAGACATTCGACGACGATATAGACAGCCCAGACTATAAAGACAATGAAAATAAACAAATCAAGAAATGAAAGTTTAATCTGAAGCAGGTCCAGGACAAGGGCGATGCCCGCGACGAGCGCGATAATGCCGGTGAGTATTGCCAGGAAGGTGGTAATATCACCCCTGCCAAATAGGGTCCGGTAAATTATCGCGAAATCACCGCCTTTGTTGACGCCCAATACACCGTTGGCGACGAGATACAGGGCAACGGAAAGCTGCCATAAAAAAGATCCGAAAGTACGATTCATACTATCCTCCATAAAGGAATATATACCATGGATTTAAATTTATCAGGTAAATGGCCCATAAAAATGCATCGAGTATTCCCCTACCCGCGTCAAATCCCGCGTTTCATCTCCGGCGGGAAATTTCATTCCAAAGTTTTGAAACCCGCAAACAGAACGTGCAAACCTCGCTCAAACTGTTCGTTAAAAGACATTTTTTCATAGCCGGTTCCGAGTATGGTAGTAATAAAGGCGGGCATTCCGTCAGGGTTGGCCTTATAAATGATCTCATCCGCGACAAAGGATAGCACATAATTATTGTACATCCCGGCGGCAATAAGGCAATATTTCTCTTTAACCCCGATATGCAGCAGGGAAATCATCACGTTTTTTATCGATTCACAGCGGGCGGCGGTGGATGGATAGGAAGCGACAAGAACCGCCACGCCGTCGCGCACTTCCAGCAGCTTTTGCCGGTACACATGGGCAAATTCAAAGAGGAATTTTTTGGCGTCGCCCAGGCCGCAGGACGTAAGCATTTCCGCGCTTATTTTTTCGGCTATCTGGTCTATCAAATCCTGCTTGTTCTTGATGTGCCAGTACAGGGCGGGGGCCTTGACCCCCAGGGACGCGGCCAGGGCGCGCATGGAGAGTTTCTCCAGGCCGTCCCGGTTCAGAATGTCTATGGCCGCCCTGACAATGGCTTCTTGTGAAATTTCCATATAAACACTCCTTGGACAAAGAAATTCAAAAAGAACAAAAAATCGCTTGACATTAACATTGTTAAGTGATATATTGAAAGTGTTAAACGATAATCGTTATAACCACGCTTTAAGTTTAACATAATTTTCCCAAGGCGACAAGGGATATTTTAAGGAGAACAGGTATGATTGACTGGAAAAAGATGGTAATAAGCATAGTTATGCTGGGCATCGGAACGGCCTTCGCCTTTGCCAGGGGCAGGCCCGAAAAGGGCAACGGCGAGATGACAAGCCGGGAACACAGGGTTCCCGCGTTTGAACGGGTCCACGCCGGATCAAACGTGGACGTGCGGATTTACCGGGCGGAAGAAGCGCGGGTTGTTGTCAGCGCCGATTCAAACCTGCATGAGTTTATCGAAATCAGGCACGACTCCAAACACAACGCGGTAGAAATCCGCACTCCGGGGCGGGAAAAAAATTTCCCGCGTTTTACGGTTGACGTGTATTGCCCGTCGTTGACCGGAATAGGTCTGGCGGGAACAGCTTCCATTGAGTGCGCCGACCCGGTAATCACCGAAACACTGAACGCGGATATGGCGGGTTCAGGCGCCATTATCCTGCGGGGTAACGCGGAGCGCGTTGAGATTAACCTGGTAGGAGACGGAACCATTGACGGGAAGGAATTCAAAACCGCGCGGATTGACGCCCATGTGGTGGGAGATGGCAAGATGACGGTCTGGACAGACGCTTTGACGGTCAATGTGGTGGGAAACGCGACGGTAAGCTACCGGGGCAATCCGGTGCTGGATATTGTCGGAGTGGGCAACGGGCGTTTTGTCAGGACCGGCGATTAAGAACCGGTACATACTCTACGGCGTCAGGCCCGGCATACGGGAGCCTTGTCATTTTTTCATGATTGTGCTACGGATTTTACAGGGGGCCTGCCATGATACGGGGGGTGAAATCCGAAGACGCCGGGGCAATAGTTTTTATCTACAACTATTACATCAAAAATTCGCCCGCTACTTTTGAAGAGATACCGCTTTCCGCCCGGGATATGGCCGCCCGTATACGGGCTGTGGGCGAAAACTACCCCTGGATTGTGTGGGAAGAAAACGGGGAAATTCTCGGCTACGCCTATATGCACCGTTACCATGAACGCGCGGCCTACCGTTACACCGCCGAGGATTCAGTCTATGTCAGGGCGGGCTGTGAGGGCAGGGGTATAGGCAGGGCCCTGCTTGAACACCTTATCGGCGTTGCGCGGAAGATGGAAATCCGCGTCCTTCTTTCCATTATTACCGTGCCCAACGCGGCGAGCGTGGGGCTTCACGAAAAGTTCGGGTTTACAAAAGTAGGCCAATTCCCCGAAGTGGGCTACAAGTTTGACCAGTGGCTTGATGTGGGGTACTGGGAGCTTCTGCTTGACGCGGAGGAGAAGCGGCGCGTAACGGAAACGCTCACTCCTTCCGTATAATGATTTCGTAAAGCCGTTCCAGATCGTCCATGGAATAATAATCAATGCGGAGCGTTCCCCGCGTAAAGTCTCCCTGAATGGCTACTTTGGTTCCAAGGGCTTTGATAAATTTCTCTTCCATGGCCTCAAGGTCGCCGTCCCGTTTCCGGGGAGCGGATTTTGCCGGGCCTTCCTTTTTGGGTCCGGCGTTATATTCCCCGGCCCGTTTTTCGCTTTCCCGTACCGAGAGCCCTCCGGCGGTGATTTCGGCGAAGAGTTTTTTTTGTTCCCCTGTATCATTTACCGAAAGGATTGCCCTGGCGTGGCCGGGGGTGAGTTTCCCTTCTTCCAGGGCTGTTTGAACGCTGCCGGGCAGTTTAAGAAGCCGCAGCGCGTTGGCTACGGTGGAACGGTTTTTCCCGACCTGGACGGCCAGTTCGTCCTGGGAAAGGCCGGTAAGGGTCATGAGTTTTTTATAGGCCCTGGCTTCTTCCACAGGGTTGAGGTTTTCCCGCTGGATGTTTTCTATGAGCGCCACGGTAAGGCGTTTATTGTCCGAGTATTTTCTCAGAAGGGCCGGGATTTCCGTAAGGCCGGCCATGGCCGCGGCCCGGCTCCGTCTTTCGCCGGCGATGATGAGGTAGGTTCCGTCGCCTGAATCTTCGGCTATGATGGGCTGCAGCACCCCGTGTTCCCGTATTGAGCCGGCCAGTTCCCTGAGGGCTTCTTCTTCAAAATGGTTCCTGGGCTGGTCGGGATTGGCCCTGAGCTTGTTCAGGGGAATGAGGAATTCGTTTCCTCCGGGCTGCTCCGGTCCTTCCTCCAGGGGAAGAAGGGCATCCAGGCCCTTGCCCAGGCCGTGCCTAGGCGCCACGTTCTATCACCTCTTTGGCAAGGCTTCTGTAACTCTGGGCGCCGGTGCTGGACGGGTCGTACTGGGATATGGCCATGCCGTGGGAAGGCGCTTCGGAGAGCCTGACGTTCCGGGGTATGATGGTTCTGAATACCCTGTCCTTGAAATACACGGTTACTTGTTTTACCACTTCCTGGGCCAGCCTGGTCCGCTGGTCGTACATGGTAAAGAAGATTCCGCCGACGCGGAGGCCGGGATTGAGGTTTTTCTGGATACGTTTAACGGTCTGTATGAGCAGAGAGAGTCCTTCCATGGCGAAGTATTCGCACTGCATGGGGATGAATACCGCGTTGGCGGCTACAAGGCCGTTAAGGGTAAGGACCCCCAAAGAGGGAGGGCAGTCAATAAGGATATAGTCGTAGCTGTTCCGTACCGGTTCCAGGGCCTTTTTCAGAAAAAAATCCCGCTCTTCCTGTTCAATAAGTTCCACGGCGGCTCCGGAAAGGTCTATACTGGCCGGGATTACCGAAAGCCGGGGTATGCCGGTTTTCCGCACGACCTGGTCGATAGAGGCGGTCCCGGAAATGAGTTCATAGACCCCCGGTTTGACGCTTTCTATCCCCACGCCGCCCGAAAGATTGCCCTGGGAGTCAAAATCCACCAAAAGCACTGATTTCCCCGCTTCCGCGATATAGGCGCCGAGGTTTATGGCCGAGGTGGTCTTGCCCACTCCTCCTTTTTGGTTTACAAAAACGTATACTCGTCCCATACTACAGTACTATACATCGAAATTTTGCTATTGAATAGCCTGGAACAAGGGATTATCCTCTATGATAACGAGGGAGTGTATATGGTTTTTGCTGATATTGTCGAACAGTTACCGGCTTATGTGGTGCACAGGGGATCTGATTTTGAGGAGATAGCTCTTCAAAATGTGGTCGCCGGAGACCTTATGAGCGATGTCCTTGTAGTGGAATATGAAAACCTTCTCATGGTTACATCCCTTAATTCCGAACAAATCCTGAGAACCGCGGATATGGTAGGCGCCAGGGGGGTGCTTCTTGTCAATGACAAAGCCCCCTTTGCCGCGGTAAAAACCCTGGCCCGGGAACAGGACATAACATTCCTGTCTACGCCGCTTTCCCTGTTTGAAGCCTGTGTTGCCCTGGGCCGTTTAATGAGGCCCGCGCCCTAAGGAGGTGTGTATGAATGCCCGGCGGAAATTCAAAATAATCGCCCTGGATCTGGATGATACGCTGCTCCGCTCCGATTTTACGATTTCTTCCCGGACGAAAAACACGGTAAAGAAGGCCCAGGAATCGGGCGTCACCATAGTTCTGGCCTCAGGCCGCACACCCGGGGCCATGGAAAAATTTTCCCTTGCCCTGGGGATGAATAAGACCCCCGGATACCTTGCTTCGAATAACGGCGCGCTGATACTGGAAAGCCATACGGGAAAAGTCATCCGCGAAACGCGGCTTGCCTCCGCGCTGGCAATCGCGGCCTATGAACTTGCCAGCGCCGAGGGTTTTGCCCTTCAAATATACGAAGGCGATACCATATATGTTTCCAAATCAAATGAATTCGCCGATTATGACCAAAAGATTACCGGATTCCGCCAGGTCATACCGGATGATTTTAAGTCCCTGCTTGACGCCGGCTGCCTCAAGCTGCTCATCCCCGGAGATCCCATGCTGCTCAAACCTCTTGAGAGCATACTGCGGACCTACCTTGGGGGCGAGATAACCCTGTTTACCAGCAAGCCGTATTTTCTCGAACTCCAGGCGCCCAATACCGACAAGGGCAGCGCCCTCGCCTGCATAGCCGAAAGGCTGGGCGCCGGCAGGGACGAGGTGCTTGCCGTAGGGGACTCGATGAACGACGAGGCCATGATCCTGTGGGCAGGCTGTTCCGCGGCAATGCTCAACGGTGAAGAACGGATAAAGGAACTGGCGACTATGGTTACTCCGAAAACCAATGATGAAGACGGGGTAGCCGATCTTATTGAACGCTGTGTATTGGCCCCCGGAAAGGATAAACATGAGTGATGCAAACGTGATTCATCAGGATATCCCCATCAGCACGGTGGATTCTCCTTCGGTGGTGCTGGAGCTGATTTACCGCCTTAAAATAAAGGATGTCATGACCAGCGCGGTCATTACGGCCAAAAAGAGCGACACCCTGCGGCATATACAGGCCATGATGCGGGAAAATCACATAACGGGGATTCCCATTGTCGAAAAGATCAGGCTTGCGGGTATAGTATCCATCGACGATATTGTTACCGCCCTGGACAAGGGGCACATTGACGAACTGGTCCAGGAACACATGACCAGGGAGGTGATTGTGCTGGAAGATGATATGCCCCTTTCCTTTGCCATCAGCTATCTCAATAAATTTCATTACGGCCGTTTTCCGGTACTGAATAAAAACCAGGAACTTGTGGGCATACTTACTTCCAATGATGTGATTAAAACGCTCCTGGTTGAGATGAACCGGGAAGTACTCAGGCTTGAGAAAACCCACCAGAGTCCCGCGTCCTCGACAGGCGGGGTAACCGATCTTCAGTTTGTTACGGTCCGTTATGATTTTGAACTCGCGGGCCACGCGTCAACCGAGATAAAAAAGGCCCTCAAGGCCAAGAACATTGATCCCAAGATAATACGGCGCGTCGCCATCGCCAGTTATGAACTTGAAATAAACCAGGTAGTACATTCCCTTGGGGGAACCATAAGCTGTTCCATAGCCCCGGACAGGATTACCGTTGTCGCACAGGACAGCGGGCCGGGAATCGAGGATGTTGAAGTAGCCCTCCAGGAAGGCTGGTCCACCGCCAATGAGTGGATACGGTCACTGGGCTTCGGGGCGGGCATGGGACTTGCCAATACCAAAAGGGTCTCCGATGAATTTACCATCGAATCGGAAAAAGGAAAGGGAACCACCGTATGTTCGACAGTATACCGGCGCGCTCCTGAGGGAGGGCAGTCATGACCATACGGGAAGCGGCGGAAGCCCTGGGCGCCGAAGCGGTGCAGGACGAATTCGAGGATGTCAGGTTAAGCGGAGCCTATACTTCGGATCTGCTTTCCGATGTTATGGCAAACGCCAAAGAAGGCGGCGCCCTCATTACCATACAGGCCCACAAGAACACCGTTGCCGTCGCTACGCTGGTCAATACGCCGGTAATCTTTGTCTGTAATTACAGGCCCGTTCCCGATGACATGATCGAGTCGGCCAGGGAAGAGGGCATAGCGCTGTACCGCACGCGCGAAAACCAGTATACCGTCTCGGGCAGATTATACGCCATGCTTCATGCGGAGGCTTGAGTATTCATGCCCCTTCTGGCGGATCTGCACAATCATTCCTGCCTGTCTCCCTGCGGTTCCCTGGATCTTTCTCCCGGTGTCCTTGCCGCCCTCGCCGGAGAAAAGGGGGTCAGGGTACTGGCCCTGACCGATCATAATTCGGCCCTCAACTGCCCGGCCTTTGCCGGACACTGCTCAAGGCTCGGCATAGTTCCCATATTCGGCCTTGAGGCCACAAGCCGGGAAGAAATTCACGCCCTGTGCCTCTTTACCTGCCTTGACGCCGCGCTCGCGTTTGGCGGCTATGTGTACAGCCTGATTACCCCCTTCCCCAATGATCCTGAAAAAACAGGCGACCAGGTCTATGTGGACGAAGACGATACCATCGAGGGCGAGGTCGAGTACTTTCTTTCCAGCGCCATAGATTTAGGCATAGACGAGCTTGGCCCGAAGGCAAAAGAATACGGCGGCCTTGTCATTCCCGCCCATGTGGACAGACCGGCCTTTTCCATGACCAGCCAGTTTGGGGTGATTGTAAAGGGCCCCTGGGCCGCTGTGGAATGTACCCGCATTCCGCCCCGGTTTTTTCTGCCCTCAGGTGACGGCGCGCCCATTGATACCCTGGGATATCCCCGGATAAGCTCATCGGACGCCCACTATCCCGAACACGTTGCCCGAAGGCCCTTTGAGCTTGACGCTTCGTATGAGGAACTCCTTCCGGGGGGTCCCGGAACCGAGGCCGATATTGAAGTTCTTAAACAGGCCCTTGCAAGACGTCCCTCGGTATGAGGGCCCCTAGCGCTTGGTCAGGTACTTGCGTATGTCCAGGGCCACGGCGATAACAATGATGGCACCTTTAACTATCTGCTGCCAGTACGGGGACATATTGATAAAGGTGAGACCGTAGTTGATAACCGAGAAGATAAGCACGCCTATCACTATGCCCGGAACGGTCCCTATGCCGCCCAGATTTGAAACGCCGCCGACAACACAGGCCGCTATGGCGTCCAGTTCATAGCCGTTGCCGTAGTTGTTTGTGGCGCCGCCGGTGCGGGCCGCTTCCAGGGTTCCGCCCAGGCCGTAGAGTACCGCGGCCAGGGTATACATGAGAAGGAGCGTTCTGCCCACATTGACACCCGATACCCGCGCCGCTTCGGCATTGCCCCCTATCGCGTAGATATTTTTGCCAAAGGTGGTTTTGTTGTAGAGGACATACACCAAAACCGTTACGACAGCGGCGATAATGATGATGTAGTTAATCGGAAACTTATGCACCGCTCCGGCAAGGCCGTCCCCGGCGCCAAAGACCAGCCCGTGGCCTTCCACATAACGTATTGAATTTGTACCCAGTATCCTGAAACGGTCGTCAAAGCCGGCTATGGGCTGGGCCCCGTAAGGGGGCCGGTCAAAGTACAGGGAGGTAACTCCGTATACGGCAACCTGGGAACCGAGGGTGGCTATAAAGGCCGGAACCTTGAGCTTGGCGATAAAGGCCCCGTTGAGAAAGCCAAAAATACCGCAGGCGGCCATGGCACACAGTATGGGAATAATGAAAGGCAGCACCGGAAGGTTGGGATACATACGCCGCGTATAATCCGCCGATTGAAGCAGCGAGGCGGAAAAAACCGCCGCCAGCCCTACCTGCCTTCCTGCCGAAAGGTCAACTCCGCCGGTAATGAGTATGCCGCCTATTCCCATAGCTATGATTATCCTCGTGGCTGACATATTGAGTATGTTGAGGAAATTCTTTATGGAAAGAAACGAAGGTTCCTTTATGGCGATTATCAGTACAAGTACGATAAACACAAAGTATATGGCGTACTGGAACATAAAACCGGTAACATTTTTCAGTCCGAATCTCCGGGTCTGTAATTCTTCCATAATATTACTCCGTATTACATGAATTGCGCCGCGAGGCGCATGATTTTTTCCTGGTCCGCTTCCCGGCCTTCCAGTATGCCTGTTACCCTTCCGGCGCACATCACCATGATGCGGTCCGATATGCCCAAAAGTTCCGGCATTTCAGACGAAATCATGATGATGCTTTTGCCCTGTTTGGCCAGATCAATGATGATTGTATAGATGTCGTATTTCGCGCTGACATCTATGCCCCTGGTTGGTTCATCGAGGATGAGTATATCAGGCTGGGTGAGGAGCCAGCGGGCAAAGAGAACCTTCTGCTGGTTTCCGCCCGAAAGATCCCGTATCTTGTTTTTTGCGCTGGGCGTCTTTACCTGGAGGGCATGGATATTTTTTTGGGTATCCTCTTCGCCCCGCTTTTCGTTGATGAGTCCCAGGGGGCCTATGTAACGCTTTAGATTGGCAAGGAGCATATTCGCCTTGATAGAAAGCATGGGGATAATTCCCGTGGCCCTCCTTTCCTCGGTAAGAAGAGCCATCTTGTGGGCCTTGGCCTGGGCGGGATTTTTGATGGTTACTTCCTCGCCATCTATATAGATATGGCCGCTTTCTACGGACCTGAGTCCAAAGAGGGCCTCAACCAGTTCGGTGCGCTGCGCGCCGACCAGTCCCCCTATGCCGAAAATTTCTCCCCGGCGCACCGAAAAACTTACATCCCTGAAAGAATCTTTCCTCGGGGAAGTAAGAGAGT
The DNA here is from genome assembly GCA_031265635.1 of Spirochaetaceae bacterium. GTDB lineage: Bacteria > Spirochaetota > Spirochaetia > Treponematales > Breznakiellaceae > JAIRTD01. The sequence goes on along the minus strand of JAISCK010000140.1, from coordinate 2,687 downwards.
CAACCTTGAGCAGGACCTTTCCGGGAACATTGTCCCTGGGCGGGAAACGGTTGCTGAGGTCCCGTCCCACCATGTATTTAATGATGAGGTCCGTTGTCAATGTTCCGGCCTCATAGGTTCCCACATGACGGCCGTCCCGCAGGATGGAGACATCGTCGGATATGCTGAGTATTTCTTCAATCTTGTGGGAAATATATATGATGGCGACGCCTTCTCCCCTGAGCCGCCTGATGATTTCAAAAAGACTGGACACTTCACGCTCGGTAAGCGATGAAGTAGGTTCATCCATGATGATTATTTTCGCGTTATACGAAACCGCCTTGGCGATTTCCAGGGACTGGGTTTTTGATACCGAAAGTTTCATGACCCATATCCTGGGATCAATATCCAGATTGAGTTTCTCAAAGAGATTCACCGTGTCCCGGTACATACGCTTGTGATCGACAAATTTGAAAGGGCCCGCGCCGCGTTTGGGATAACGGCCGAGCCAGAGGTTTTCCATTACGCTCCGGTACGGTATGGAAAGGAGTTCCTGGTGTATCATGGAAATCCCCGCGTCAAGAGCCTGGCGGGAAGTATTAAAATGTTCAGGTTTTCCGTCAAGGATGATTTCACCGGAATCAGGCACATAGATGCCAAAAAGGCACTTCATCAGCGTTGATTTACCGGCGCCGTTTTCTCCCATGAGGGCGTGGACCGTACCGGGCCTGATATTGATGGAAATATCATCAAGGGCCTTTACGCCGGGAAAGGATTTGGAGATATGCCGTATTTGCAGTATAAAACCATCCTGATCCATAAATAAGCCTCTTTATTAACTGTAATAACGGACCCGCGGCCTTTCCGGAAAGCCCAGGTCAAGAAAAGGCGGGGCTGTCCAAAAACCTGAATTTTTGGGAAAGCCCCGGAACCGCCGTTTACTGAAACTGCCTGTAATTATCTTTGGTAACTTTTTGATAGGAAACCCAGATATATTTGCCGTCGGTAACAGGCCAGGTAGTACTGTCCGCTCCCGCGCCCGAGGCTAAGGCATAGGTCAGATCAAAGGTCGCCTTGCCCTGGTTCTGGGCGTCATTCAGCACTGTGCCAAGGAGGGTTCCTTCGGCAAGGGCCTGCAGGGCGGGAGCGGTAGCGTCAACGCCGACTACAGGAAGATATCTGTTGTTGGAAAAATATCCGGCCTTGCGGAGGGACTCGATGGCGCCGAGGGCCATGTCGTCATTGTTGCAGAATACCACTTCGATACGGTCGCCAAAACGGGCGTAAAAGGCATCCATCTTTTCTACAGCCCTGGGCCTGTCCCACATGGCGGTGTCTTCGGCAAGCCGTTCAACCCTGATTCCCGCGGCCCGCACGGCTTTGATCGAATATTCGGTACGGAGTTCGGCATCCTGGTGTCCCGGTTCGCCCTTGAGCATGATGTACTGGAGTATGCCGTCCTTGTTTTTATCGGCCTCGGGATGGGCTTTCCAGTACTCGGCGACAATTTCGCCCTGCATGGTTCCCGATTCCTCGGCCTTGGCGCCTACATAGTACACCCTGTCCCAGCGGTTCATGTCTTCGGGAAGGGGCTCGCGGTTGAAGAAAACCACCGGGGTGTTCTTTGCCCTGGCGTTCTCAATGATGGCCGCGGCCGCGGTGCGGTCCACGGGGTTGACGGCAATGGCGTCCATCTGCTTGGAAAGGAACGCGTCAATCTGGTCGTTCTGGACAGGCTGGGCGTTCTGGGAATCCACAACTTCTATCGCGGCCTTGCCCTTGCCGTTCTCCTCGATGGCGTTACGGGTATAGGACATAAAGGTGTCGTCAAATTTATAAATCGCCACACCGATTTTTGGCTTGCCACCTGCTTTGTCTCCCCCGGTACAGGCCGTAGCGCAAAGAATCACCAAAAGGACCGGCGCCAATACTTTTTTCATACTACTTCTCCTAAAAATTTTAATTGACCTGTCCGGCATCCCGGCTGGGCGCCGCGCAAGCCTTGCAAAATGCCCGGCATTTTGCGTTTTTCACCAGCATGAAACAAGGGCGAAAAACTCTTACTGTTAAGGATAGTTCTTGGGGAGAAATTTCTAAATACGATTTTTATGCTAATTTTAGCACAAAAAAAACATTTTTAAGGGAGACCTCCTGTATAGCACAAAACACGCAAAAACAGCATGAAAAGGAAGAAGCCCCCAATGCTTTCCGGGCGGCATTGGCGAGGAGGTTCATTGCGGGGTTCTTCCGTGTTTCCTGGCGTATTCGGAGGGCGTTATTCCCGTGGCTTTTTTGAAAGCCCTGCTGAAATAATTCGCGTTGGAAAATCCGCAGAGTACGGCCAGTTCCTTGATGCTTCTGATCCCTGAGGAAAGTTCCCGGCAGGCCCGTCTTATGCGCTGTCCGGCAAGGTGCTTTGAGAAACTTGCGCCGGTTTCGGAACAGAAGATGCGCGAAAGGTGGGCCGGGCTTACGCCCGCTTTTTGCGCGGCGTCATCCAGGGAGATGGGTTTGCCGTAATGTCCCGCGATAAAACGGATGGCCGCGCTTACCCGCCTGTCCATGCCCGCTTCTCCGGGGTCCTCCCGGCCTGAACGGGAAAGCGATTCCAGGGTAAGCGAAACAAGGTAGGCGGCCTGTTCAGCGTCCTTTGAGTCTTTTACCCCGAGGCGGAGCTGGGTTTGCCCCGCGCTCAAGATTTCCTCGCC
>JAISCK010000132.1 GCA_031265635.1 Spirochaetaceae bacterium | reverse complement strand
CTTCGGCAAGCAGCCTTCCCCCGGCATAGTAGTACCAGACGCCCCGGAGCTTTACCGCCCAGTCGCCGTCCCTGTACTCGGCGCTGCCGACAACGCCGGGATAGGCGGCGGCAAGGGCTTTCATGACCTGCTACCCCCGGTCAGGCGGTGAGGTTTCCGAGGCATTGGCCCCGGCGGGATTTTCGGGAAGGGGATTTTCTTCCCGGCTGTCCATTCCGGGCACATCAAGGCCGGAATGTTCCGCCGTGGAATGAGGCGAAATCCTGCTTTCAGAGCCGCCCCTGGCAAAAAGCGGAAAGTAAAGAAAAAGAAAGGCCGGTAAAAGAAAAATCACAATATTGCGCCGGTACACCATGTTTAGCCTGCCTGTAAACAGCATACCATTTAACGGCAAAAATATCCACTATCAGGCCGGTAATGCTCTGTTTACCCCAACAGGGAGCGAAAGGACACCGCAGGAACGTTTCAGGGGTCCTGGCAGGGGGTAAAGACCCTCCTTACGGAGGGCGCTTTTCCCCCTGCCACCCCTCCCCGCAATCGTTTGGCGTCCTTTCGCCAAGTGGACAACAGAGTATTACTGGCTACCAGGGGAAATCTTTGTTTGTAACTGAGAATTGCCACTACCAGGCTTTAAGGTACTTGTGTTTTTTGTCCGGGGCGGTTACACTGATATAGTATTAAACAAGGATGAACGGTGAAATATAATAAATTAGTCCTCTTTTTACTGCTTTTTGGCGGGTTTTTTGTTCTTTCAGCCCAGGATATAATAACCGCCGAGCGCTATCTGTCCATAGTCGGGGAGCGTTACGGAAGCATACGGGATTATGAGGCCCGTATAGATATACGGTCAGGAAACAGCACCATGCGCGGGACAGTGAGCCACCTGTCGCCGTCTCTTCTCCGCATTGATTTTTCCGATCCCCAGGACCAGGTAATAGTTTTTAACGGTGAAATGCTTACCATCTATCTTCCCGAATACCGGGCGGCGCTGAACCAGAGCATCAATACTCCGGGACGCAGGGCAGGGCCTTCCGGGGGCGCTTCGCTGGCCACCTCCCAGGGGCTGGCCCTGCTCAGGCGGAATTACATTCCCGCCTTTGTAACCGGCCCTGATCCGGTTCCGCTGGAAAGCGGTTCAAGCGAACAGGTGATAAAGATACGCCTTACGCGGCGTTCGGTTTCAGAGGGTTTCAGGGAGATACTTCTTGATATTAACCCCGAAACCTATCTTATCAGGCGCATTGAGGGCAGGACCATAGCGGACAGCGTGGTTCGTTTTGACTTTGCCAATATATCCATAAACCAGGGCATACCGGAGCAGCGTTTTGTCTATGATTCTCCGGCTTCGGCGAATGTATACAACGACTTTTTGTTCCGGGACGCGGATTAGGAGAACCAATGGATTCCCCAGGAGAAAAACTGCGTTCCGCCCGGGAGAGCAAGGGTCTTGATTTTGAATATGTGGGCAGGGAAACAAATATTGCCCGCAGGTATCTTGAGGCCCTTGAGACTGAGGATTTTTCGCAATTCCCCGGCGAGCCGTATATTCTGGGTTTTATGCGGAATTACGGAGACTATCTTGGCCTTGATGTTGAAGAGCTTATTTCCCTGTACCGTTCCCTCCGTATTCAGGAACAGCCCATCCCGGTGGAAGAACTGCTTCTGCCCAGGAAACAGTTTCCCAAAGGACTGGCCATAGGGATTGTCATTTTTGTGCTGGCGGGAATCCTGGGGGGCTCGGTATACGGCATACTCCGCTTTATACCCAGGCCGGCTCCTGTTCAGGTTGTCGAAGAACGCAAGCCGGTCGAGTACACCCTTGACGCGCGTTACCTTGAGCGCCGTTTTTATGTCGGCGATTCGGTGCTTGTCCCCCTGGGGACCGAAAGGTTCAAGATGGAACTGCTTTCCCTGAATGACGGGGCGCGCATAGGGTCTCCCCTGGGCGATGTGGCTCTGGACCTCAGCGGGGAAGAAAGCGTGGACCTTGACGGCGACAACATTGGCGATCTGCGGGTGATTCTTTCGGACTACAGCAGGGGCGACGCTTCCAGAGGCGGGCTGCTCCGTTTTGAACTGCTCCCGGACGAATTGGCGGCGGAAAGCGCCGAAGTCCTTCCCCAGGGCCAGACTGTTCCGGCTCCTGAGCAGCCCGCCACAACGGCAGCCGCAGCCGCTACGGCGGCAGCCGCGCCTATTTTTTCCTCGCCCAGCGCCTATCCCTTTACCCTCCAGGCCACCTTTACCGGCTACTGTATGTTCCGCTGGGAAAGCGACAGGAGAAGCAGGGAAGAAATGTACTTTCACCGGGCGGATGTTCAGAATATACAGGCCCAGAATGGCATACGGCTGTGGGTCTCCAATGCCAGCGCCGTGCGCCTCCAGGTCATAGGCGGCGGAAGAACCGTGGACCTCGATGTAGGCGGCCCCGGCGAAGTGGCGGTGGCCGATCTCCGCTGGCTCCGCGACGATGACGGCCGGTTCCGTCTGGCGCTGATCAAACTTGACTAGACGCTTTTTTCTTGACCCCTTTGGCTGCGTAAAAAACCAGGTTGACGCCGAGACCATGATGGCGTT